>NZ_JANOJV010000159.1:0-75217 GCF_031418915.1 Chamaesiphon sp. VAR_48_metabat_135_sub
GTGATGCCTTTTTCGCCTTCAAGCTTACCTACAACGGTACCGGAGTGAAGGTGATCTCCACCGGACATCCGCAAGCATTTAGCCAAAACGCGGAAGTGGATACCATGATTTTTTTGACGATCGATTACTGCGTGCATTGCGCGGTGAATGTGCAATAATACGCCGTTAGCTTGACACCACTTCGCCAAGGAAGTGTTGGCGGTAAAACCACCAGTCAAGAAGTCATGCATGATGATCGGCGTGCCAATTTCTTTCGCAAATTGAGCGCGTTCCATCATTTGCTCGTTGGTAGGCGCGGTTACGTTGAGGTAGTGACCTTTGATTTCGCCAGTTTCCGCTTGAGCTTTTTCAATTGCTTCTTGTACGAACAAGAAACGATCGCGCCAACGCATAAATGGTTGGGAGTTGATGTTCTCATCGTCTTTGGTTAAATCTAGACCGCCACGGAGAACTTCGTAAACCGCCCGACCATAGTTTTTAGCAGACAGACCGAGTTTAGGTTTGATGGTACAACCTAACAACGGACGACCATATTTATTTAATTTATCGCGCTCAACGGTGATCCCGTGAGGAGGACCTTGGAAGGTCTTGAGATAAGCAACAGGAATACGTAAGTCTTCTAAACGTAATGCACGTAGGGCTTTGAAACCAAATACGTTACCTACTAATGAGGTAAGCATGTTAGTAACGGAACCTTCTTCAAATAAATCTAAAGGATAGGCAATAAAGCAAAAATATTGATTGTCTTCACCTTGGACTGGTTCGATGTGGTAACAACGACCTTTATACCGATCTAGGTCGGTGAGCAAGTCAGTCCAAACAGTTGTCCAGGTACCAGTGGAAGACTCAGCGGCTACAGCAGCAGCAGCTTCTTCTGCGGGTACTCCAGGTTGGGGAGTCATCCGAAAAGCAGCCAGCAGGTCTGTGTCTTTGGGTGTATAGTCTGGCGTGTAATAAGTTAAACGATAGTCTTGTACACCAGCCTTGTACCCAGTTTTTGCCTGAGTTTGAGTTTGCGCGTAAGCCATAAATTTCCTAACCTTCAGGAACCAGTTGACGTTTCTTGTTAAAACTAACTATATCAGTAAGTGTATAAGTTTTGATTCCGATCTTTTAACGATCGTGATAAGACTATTTTATATGTCCACTATCGACGGGGATCTATACGATCGTGGCAATCGAGCAATGCTTGTGTGAGAGAATCTATCCGATCGGAGCGTATGTGGGGGGATCTATTTGATCGTGGCGATCGAGCAATGCTTGTGTGGGGCGATAAATAGCCATCCGAAAGATAGCGAGAATATTTTGAGCTGAGTCTCTCGATCGGTTTTGCTAATTTTTGTCCGAGGATAACTCGATCGAAGATACTTCGCAAATGCCAACGGCACGAAAGCATCATCCGCTTGTGGATAACCTGATTCGATCGCGAGCCATTGACAAAAACTTACCCACACTACAGCAGATTATCTACTTCTAACTTTCCCCTCGCTTATGTCAGCAAGGCTAATCGAAATGGAGAGAAGTGTGTTTGTGAGGAATGCGGTCATATCGACCATGCCGACACTCAGGCCGCGAGAACTATTCTCAGACGTGCCAAGTTGAAATTCTGCCCTCACAGAGGTTAAAAGCCTACGGGGGAATCTCTGAAAGTAACGGCTGTCAGACATGACTCTGCCCAATTGGGCGAACGGAGTCAGGGCAGCAACGGCATATCTAAGGCTATGGTGCCTGAAAACCCGATACCCCCAATGCAGTTGCGATGCACTGAGCCTGTCGAAGTGTCTTTGCCATTTCATTGAGGGAGAAGTCAATCTTGAATCCTTGCCAAAAGCAAGAAAACCCCAACTTCGTAAAAAGTTGGGGTTGAGGAATCTCTCAGTCAATCTCGATCAGCACCTAATGATTAATACACTAAGAATGCTTAGAAACTGGACTTGATAGAATGACCATGAGGTGCCAAGCAAATTTTAGCCCTAGCCGGATTGGTGCATTGCCTTACCAGCTATCTGAAACCGCGAAAGCAAGGGGCAACCTTTGAGATTACCCCTACTCGTAAATTATATTTGTCTAAACTTTCTTCGGAGAAAGTAGCATCATCATGTTCCGACCCTCTTTTTTAGGGAATTGCTGAACTTCAGCAATCTCCTGGAGGTCATTTGCCATCCGTCTGAGCACTTTTTCGGCTAGATCGCTGTGTTGAATCTCGCGTCCACGGAAGGTAATGGTAGCTTTGACTTTATCGCCAGACTTAATGAATCGATCGGCTTGACTAACTCGCACTTGGTAGTCATGTTCCTCGATCGTGTAGCGCATCTTAACTTCTTTGACTTCAGCAGTGTGCTGCTTCTTCTTCGCTTCGCGAGCTTTCTTTTCTAGTTCAAACTTATATTTCCCGTAGTCCATAATCCGGCACACGGGCGGGTCAGCCTTGTCACTGACAAGTACTAAATCTAATCCGTTCTCATCAGCAATTCCTTGCGCCTCTTGAGGTGTGAGAATGCCTAGTTGTTCGCCGTCGGTACCGATGACACGAATTTGCGGGAAACGAATTCGTTCGTTGATTTGGGGAAGATCGCGGGTGCGTCTTTTCTCGATTATGGGTGATTTAATAGCTATGGGAGTTTCTGGTGGGTAAGTGGTCTGGTGATCCTCAGTTACAGCTAGCTGTAAAATTGGTCTAAACTAGATAAATAAATTAATATATTTAGTCTGATACAACTATTTTACCCAAGTTCTGAGGAACGAGCGCAAAAATTTAATATTTTTTAAGCTTAATGTTACCTTTTTAGGGTATTGGCGATTTTTTTTTACAAGCAGCTACATCAAATCAGACAGGAGACAGAGGAGACTGTATGTTGCAGACTGGGGATCGAAAGATCGGGAATCAGCGAGATTGGGTCTGGCGGGGCTGGCAAACTCGTTATACTTACCTGAGATGGAGCGGCGGGGGGAAGAGTAGTTTACCCCCTGTATTATTATTACATGGCTTTGGAGCATCGATCGGTCATTGGCAGCACAATTTAGAATTTTTGGCGATCGATCATACTGTCTATGGGCTAGATCTTGTCGGTTGGGGGGGATCGCGGAAACCAGATATTAAATATAATATCGATTTGTGGGTAGATCAAGTTTACGATTTCTGGCAGACATTCGTCGGTCAACCGATGATTTTGGTCGGTAATTCGATCGGCTCTCTCGTGGCTCTAGTTGCAGCCGCTAGGCATCCAGAAATGGCAGCTAGTCTCGTGATGGTGAGTTTGCCAGATTTATCAGCCGAACAGGAAATGATTCCACGACAGTTCCAACCATTGGTGAATGGACTCAAAAAAGTAATCTTAAATCCACCCCTCTTACACACCTTATTTCGATTCGTCAGCCAGCCCAAGGTTGCCCGCAAATGGGCGCAGATTGCCTACGCCAATCCCGAGCGAGTCACTGACGATCTCATCGACTTATTTCTAACTCCAGCCCGAGAACGCGAGGCTCCGGCTGCATTCGTGAAGATTATGCAGGGAATGACTAGTAGTGATTTTTCACCAAATATTCGCAAGCTCCTACCTAATATCCAAATTCCGATGCTATTACTGTGGGGCTGTGAAGATCGGATGATCCCGCCTGGAACTGCGGATATCTTGCTAAAATTGAATCCACGATTAGAACTGGTGAATTTAGAAGCTGCTGGACACTGCGCCCATGATGAGGTACCAGATCTTGTCAATGATACTATTCGCAATTGGCTAGATCTGTTGGCGGGGATAGCTTCCCCGCCAGAATTGGAGGTAGAGGTGGGATCGGATCTAAATGCACAGATGTTAGATTTTCCCTATCCCCTATCCCCTACCCAACGGTAACTTGGTCGATGCTGACATCAGTAGTCCCAGAAACGCCACTAGCTAGTTCTACCATGCGATCGAGTACTTCTTGACTAGGGACAGAACCTTTGAGTACCACACTACCACCAGTTTGGGCTACCCAGAGAGTCTCCACCTCAGTTACAGAGGCATCTTCGTCAAAAGCAAGCGCGACACGTTTGGCTAAACCACTTTGGTCGTATTCGCCATTGACTCCGAGCCGTTCTGCGGCTATTTCTCCACCAGTTTCGGGATCTGTAGCAGTAGCGACGGGATTGATTTCAGCATTTTCTGGTTTTTCCATGCCGAACATTTTTTTGAAGAAACCCATAATTGAAATACTCCATCTGAAAAAATACACCCTATCCATTATGTGGGGTATTTTCGTTCAAACACGGACATAATTACATTTTTTTTAAGATTGTGAGCATGAAAAACTGTGGGACAATATAAAGCTGTGGCTAAATGGTAGGCTTTAGGCTTTAGGTTTTAGGCTTTAGGCTTTAGCACCAATATACCTAACACCCAATACCTAACACCTAATTGCAATGAAACATACTCTATCTGTTTTGGTTGAAGATGAAGCTGGGGTTCTGACTAGGATTGCGGGATTATTTGCCCGAAGGGGCTTTAATATCGAAAGTTTGGCGGTTGGCCCTGCGGAACAGGAGGGTCGATCGCGGGTGACAATGGTGGTAAATGGTGACGACCATTCGATCGAGCAACTGACCAAACAGTTGTATAAACTAGTAAATATCCTCAAGGTCTTGGATATTACGGATATTCCTTGTGTCGAACGAGAATTAATGCTGCTCAAAGTCAATGCGAGTAGTGCGCATCGCTCGGAAATTATCGAACTCGCCCATATTTTTCGAGCGCGGGTGGTTGATGCAGCGGAAGATGCACTGACGCTAGAAGTAGTCGGCGATCCTGGTAAGATTGTAGCGATCGTCCAGGTCTTACAGAAATTTGGGATCAAAGAGATTGCGCGGACGGGGAAAGTCGCCTTGTCGAGAGAATCGAAGGTGAATACCGAATCCTTGAAATTATAAAGGGATCGTCCCAACGCCAAAAGACGCTGCTCTGCTGACGGTGAATGATGTTATAATTCTATAGTAAACATTAAGTTTATTGTGTGTTGGTGCTTAAATCGGTATCGATTGAGTGTTACTATTGATGAGACCGTAAGACGGTCTCAAGCCTGCCAGAGGCTAGTCTGCCCAAAGCTTGACTAGATATAGACTTAATCGGCTATTAATAGTACTTCGATCGAACTGCTGTAGCTAGTGTTTAGCACCGTTAGCGAGTGTAAATTATTTTGGCTGGTCTTCTCACAATTGCAGTTTTGGCTGACTCTACGGATCTATTTCCGCTGCTGGGTCAATATTTGGATGGGGATCGCTATGTCCTGCAATACTTTACCAGTCAATCGGAATTTTTAGCTCATGTAGAGATGGTGAAGCACGAGCTTGATTGCTTAGTGTTTGATGCAAGAGAGCAACTTTTGCCTGTCATCAATTATCTTTACGATCGCGGACTAATTTTGCCAGTAGTGATTATTCATCGATTAGAGCCGAACCATCCACTCAGCTCCGAGACAAACCCCACCACTCATTTGTCCGTGTCTAGTAGTTATATCTATCAGCCGTCCGAAGTAATTTTGGCAATAACAGAGATGTCAGATATTGGAGTGGCGATCGATAAAGCCATTGCAAAATTTTTGAACCTAGCTCCCATCATGCCAGCATCCGAGGATTCTCAACCCACTAAACTTGAGATTGATATTTCTCAACCAACTTTTCTGCTCCAGCAACAAAGCCGCTTGGCACAGAAGCTCAACGAGCGGCTGGGATATTTGGCTGTTTACTACAAACGCAATTCCCGTCAATTTTTTCGACATCTAGATCGCCAGGAAAAGCAAGAGCTACTGGATCTGTTAAAATCCCAGTATCGCCAGATTGTGCTAAACTACTTTGCCGATAGCAGTCAGATCAATGACAATATCGACGAATTTGTCAGCGCGATATTTTTTAGAGATCTAGCTGTCTCTGAAATTGTCAAGATTCACATGGAATTGATGGAAGAATTCTCAGATCAGTTAAAATTGGAAGGGCGTAGCGAGGAAATTTTGCTGGATTACCGTCTCACTCTGATCGACATCATCGCCCATCTGTGTGAGATGTATCGTCGATCGATTCCCAGAGAGGTGCAATAAATATTGGTATTCTCAAATCTTACACCAGATCCGAAATCCCTAGTGAACCAAGGGAAAAGTCATAATTCAATCTAGATGAACTTCTGCTTGATGCCATTGGTGATTTCTGTCATGTTCTGAGCCAATCGATAAGCTGAGAATAGTCATGCGTCAATCCTCAAATTACCATAGATCGACACAATCGAGGATCTCGAATCTCTACAATATTATTATCGCGATAAAATCGGAATATCGAAGCAATCGAGTTTAAGATCGCACCCTTTATAATTAACAGTTTAATTTATGCCTCCGTTAATGAAAACTTATGTCTTAAAGCTTTATGTAGCTGGAAATACGCCAAATTCCGTTAGAGCACTCCGAACTCTAAAGAATATATTAGAAGAAGAGTTTAAAGGCGTATATGCCCTTAAAGTAATTGATGTGTTGAAAAATCCTCAGTTAGCAGAAGAGGATAAAATTTTGGCAACGCCCACACTGTCGAAAGTATTGCCGCCACCAGTACGAAAAATTATTGGCGATTTGTCCGATCGGGAAAAAGTATTAATTGGATTGGATCTGTTGTACGAAGAGCTATCCGAGCGAGATGGGGATTTTTAGATCGTCAAACTCCGGTAGTTATTCGCATTCGATTGATTTAACGAATTGATTTAGTTGTTTAGTTAGAAACTTTTGAAATCTCCGCAATGACCAGTACGAATCAATCAGCAGAATTACCGTTTAATCCATTGGGCGTACACAAAATTCGCACCCTGATTGAAGGGTTCGATGATATTTCGCATGGTGGTTTACCCGTGGGTAGAACGACGATCCTCAGTGGAACATCGGGAACGGGAAAAACGATGTTAGCGGTACAATTTATCTACAATGGGATTCACCACTTTGATGAACCTGGGATCTTTGTGACCTTTGAGGAATCACCTGCTGATATTATTAAAAACGCGCACAGTTTTGGCTGGGATCTCCAAAAATCGATCGATGATGGTAAGTTATTTATCCTTGATGCTTCGCCCGATCCTGAAGGACAAGAAGTAGTCGGTAATTTCGATCTCTCTGCTTTGATTGAGCGGATTCAGTATGCCTTTACCAAATATAAAGCCAAGCGAGTCTCGATCGATTCAGTTACAGCTATTTTCCAGCAATATGATGCTGCCTCAGTAGTAAGGCGAGAAATTTTTCGGCTCGTCGCTCGACTCAAACAAATGGGTGCAACTACCATTATGACCACCGAGCGGGTGGAAGAATACGGCCCTGTCGCTCGATTTGGAGTAGAAGAATTCGTTTCCGATAACGTCGCCATCGTCCGAAATGTGCTAGAAGGCGAACGTCGCCGTCGGACGATTGAAATTCTCAAACTGCGGGGTACCACTCACATGAAAGGTGAATACCCATTTACGATTACCAACCACGGCATTAATATCTTCCCCTTGGGCGCAATGCGCCTCACCCAGAAGTCTTCTAATGTGCGGGTATCGTCTGGTGTTAAAGCTTTGGATGTAATGTGTGGGGGTGGATATTTCAAAGATTCGATTATCCTTGCCACAGGAGCCACAGGAACGGGAAAAACCCTGCTGGTGAGCAAATTTATCCAAGAAGCTTGTTTGGCTGGCGAGCGGGCGATTTTGTTTGCATATGAGGAGTCTCGAGCGCAGTTGTCGCGAAATGCGTCTTCTTGGGGGATTGATTTTGAAGAGTTGGAGCGACAAGGATTGCTCAAAATCTTATGTACCTACCCAGAATCAGCCGGATTGGAAGATCATTTACAGACAATTAAATCAGAAATCGCCGAATTTAAACCCGATCGAATTGCGATCGATTCGCTCTCAGCTTTGGCACGTGGTGTAAGTAACAATTCTTTTAGACAGTTTGTCATTGGTGTGACTGGCTATGCCAAGCAGGAAGAAATTACGGGATTTTTCACCAATACTTCCGATCAATTTATGGGATCTCATTCGATTACTGATTCCCATATTTCTACTATTACCGACACGATTTTGATGCTCCAGTATGTCGAAATTCGCGGCGAAATGGCACGGGCACTGAATGTATTTAAAATGCGGGGTTCCTGGCATGATAAGGGCATTCACGAATACACAATCAGTAAAGATGGTGCGGAAATCAAGGATTCATTCCGTAACTATGAAGGGATCATTAGTGGTTCCCCCAGTCGAATTGCTGTGGATGAAAAGTATGAACTTTCGCGAATCGTTCGAGCCGTTAGTGAGAAATCGGAGGAGTAGTGGAAAGTGGAAAGAGGAAAGTTGATATTTGAGAAAATATCTAAATCTCTCTATGAATTTTGCGATCGTCTGCGAGCTTCCAGCCAGTAGTTTTGTATTCAACTGAACGGTTGTCTTTTTGAAAGCATTAAGCAAGGTGATATCATTGTTTAAAGGCGGTCGGCGGTTAAAACCGCACGCAAAAGTCTTTCATCCGTGCGCTGAAGCGACACGGTTTCCAGACATCCCGCTCTCTTCTGGTAATAAGCAGTGAGCGATCGAAGTATAATGCTTTGGTCAGAAGCTACACCAACGATATCATCGCAAATCTCTTTTGTGCTCACTACGCCAAAATCTATGAACCCTGACGGAACTGTAAATCACCAACCAGATCTCAGATCTCCTACCAAATCGCTTGAAATCATTGATGTTCGAGTGGTGGAAGAGATCTCGTCAGTGCCAGAGCCACTTGGGGATGTCTGGGATAGTGATGCTCTAAATCCTCAAACTACCATAACTGAGCCATCAGCAACACCTGAGCCACTTATTCCTGATTTGCTTGCCGCAGATACCTCGCCCACGCTATCAGATAATTGGAATATTCTGCTGGATGAAATCAGTCAAGAATCAGAACCAGAGCCAGAAATAGAGCCACAAGCCACAGCTAATCGCCTCGATCCTCAAGTCGCACCACTGGTACGCACAGAAGCAGCAATTAAAGCGGAAATTGCCAAACTTCAAGCTACCCAATTACAAATAGAACAACAGATTGTCGATACTCAAACAAGTTTCGGACAAATCATCCAAACTTCGGTGACAGATCTCGAACAACGTCGTCAAAAACTCCAAATCTCCGTCGAACAGCTCGAACGTAGACGAGATCGGATTAAGGAAGAAATTAACAAAAGTTTTGCTGGTGGCTCTCAAGATATTGCCATCCGCTTACAGGGGTTTAAAGATTACCTAGTGGGTAGCTTACAAGATTTAGTCGTCATCGCTGAAGAAATCGAGTTTCCACAACCACCACCCGCCCAAATCCGCATCCAAACGCCCCTAGCGCAGACACCCACAACAACATCGCTACCAAAAAGTCAAAACCCTCAATTTATCGAACCTAGTTTCAAGGCTACTGCGGGGAAAGTACGAGGATCGATCGATCGATATCGCAACGCTCCAGACTATTATGCTCCCACATGGCAACTGCGCCGCACTTTAGAAGCCGTTCATGCGGATAAGGTGTCCGACTGGTTTTTTACCAAAGATGGGCGAGGGGCGATTCGCACGATGGGGAGCCGCTTACAGAATATCCTGATTGCGGCGACTGCCGTATCCGTATTGCGAGAACTATATGGTGACTATCTCCGTACTCTCGTCCTCACCAACCTACCCGAACGACTCGGTGACTGGCGCAGAGGCTTTCAAGACTGTTTGGGACTCTCTAAGACCGATTTTGGTGCCAATGGGGGGATTATTTTATTTGAAGATCCTGAAGCTCTAGTTCAAAAGGTCGATCGAATTGTAGCAAATAAGGAAATGCCTTTAATTATCATCGATAATTCGGAAGGTCAAATTAGTCTCTCTATTCTTCAATACCCCCTCTGGCTAGCATTTGCACCCGATCCCAATCAGCAGCTTGATGATTATCGAGAATATAGATAATTAGTTGAAGGTGGATGGTGGATGGTGAATTTGGACACTCCGCCACTCCGCTACTCCCTAACTCCCCAACACGCCCACACCCCCACATCCCATACCCCCGATGGTTAATTATTTTGTCTTTTTGACGATTTCTGCTGCTACTTATGCTCTGTTTAGTTTGGGGTTGAATTTACAGTGGGGTGTGACGGGATTGATTAATTTCGGACATGTCGCTTTTATGGCGATCGGTGCATATAGTACTGTGTTACTCTCGATGCAGGGTGTGCCCATTCCGATCGCAGTATTAATTGGTGCTAGTTTATCCGCACTATTGGGATTACTGATCGGTATTTCGACGTTGAGACTGCGAGAAGATTATCTGGGGATTGTCACGATCGGCGTGTCTGAATTAGTTAGGTTAGTCGCCAAAAATGAAGCTTGGCTGACTAAAGGTACCTTTGGTATTCAAGGTTATCCAGTACCGTTTAATTTTCAACCCGAATATCCCATTAGACTGTTATTAATCGCTTGGTTGACAGTACTTTGTGGGCTAGGATTGTGGCGATTGGGTATGTGGACACGAGTTGAAATGTCCAGGGTAATTGGTGGTTCGATCGCGATTATTTTTGTATTGACTGTATATGTTTGCGGTGCTTTGTCGCTATATACTTATGACTCTCGTGCGGGTCTAATGCTGCTAACTTTAACTACACTTACGATAGTTTATATCGGACTAGAGAAATTAGTCAATTCACCGTGGGGGCGAATATTGAAAGCGATTCGGGAAGATGAAGAAGTTCCCAGAGCTTTGGGCAAGAATGTATTTTGGTACAAGTTGCAAGCTTTTATGCTCGGCGGTGCAATTGCCGGAATTTCTGGAGCATTTTATGCTTGGCAATTCACTGTTTTTCCTGACAATTTTGAGCCATTAATTACTTTCAATGCCTGGATTATTATCATGTTAGGCGGTTCGGGCAATAATCTGGGGACGATCATTGGAGCTGTAATATTCTGGGGCTATTATGAGTTGACGCGGGCTGAGTTTTTCAAAGCATTTTTTCGTGCTCTACATTTAGATGATACTCAGCAAGGGGCATTTCGGATTATGATTATCGGTCTAATTTTAATGCTATTAATGGTTCTGCGTCCACAAGGTATTTTGGGTAAGAAAGAAGAGCTAACATTAGGGAGATAATTATCTCATATCCTAGAAATTACTGCGATATCCCCGACTGTCTTGACTAATATATTATTCAACCTGAAATAAGAGACTAACGCGCTGTATTCCAGCTTCAGTATAGCTATTGACACTAATATTAGGTAGTCCAGAAAATATCCCATCGCTCACTGATTTAACTAGCGAATTTTCTCGTAGTTGTTTTGGTAAGAGATCGCTAATTGTCTGCCAATTGCCATAGAGATAACCAGTGTCAGTGGCTGCTAATAGATTAGCGGCATTGTGATATCGAGGGCTATCCAAGATTGACTGTTTATCGATCGCTTTGAGTGTAATATCCATTGCTTCGACAGAACTCGCCAAGATCGTATATTTATCGGCGATGGTGGTGTGTACGCCAGAAACTTGGGCGACTAATTGAGTTGTGTTAGTTGTGGTTTCTGTAACAAGTTTTGTCCAACCGATGGCTTGTTTATCATTCCAGGGTAATAGACCGACATTATAGCCTGCAAGACCTGCTAATTCATCAAAATGGGCAATCGATTTATCGACTCGTTCTGGCTGGGTCCGTTCGGCAATAAACACCCAATCAGTGATGTTTCGATCGGGGTTAGGAATGGCGGCTAAGGCATATTCTCCTGTCGTCCAATTGAAGATATCTTGAGTCAAATCGATCCCGATTTGTTTGCCGATTGAAGCTATACTTGAATCGAGGACAGTAGTTAGGGGTTTAAGTTCGGGCAGAATATCGATTAATTGCTGCTGCCAATGTGAAAGATCTGTTCCAGCGATCGCCATTGTACTTTGACGAGGCAGGTATTTAAGTGTACTGACTAATTTAGGTGGGGCCGATATTGGGGTTGGATCGATAGAAGTTGCGATCGGGGCAGGGTACAATGACATATCGGCGATTAAGCCCTGTCGATCGACCCCTAAATTCAATCCAACGACTGGATATTTTTCACCAGCTTCTTTCCCCAGCCAACCCTTCAAATCTGGGAGCCGAGCGTAGCCGACACCAATTTTATGGTGGTTATTGGCGGCTAGTACCTGTTGGTAATCGGGATTTTCTAAGATACTCAGATTACTAACTTGGAGATTATTGATTGCCTCTCGCAGGACTTTAGGATGATTGGCAAATAGAATATATCGATCCCCGACGATCGCACTAGCTAGTTGATGTCGATCGTTGTAACCAATTTTAACCCCTTGATAGGATTCAAACTCCAATCTTCTGGCTTCGACTTGTTTATCCCACCAAGCTTGAATTTTTTGACTGCTCACCTGGGGATTGCGACTGCTCAGTACGGCGAGATATCCAGGCTGAGGGGTGTTTTGGGGACGACGATTATCAATGAGCGACGATCCTCTGGGCGAGATAAAATTTAGATCCGTAATGGCAAAAGTCATTTCATCACCCAACCACGGGGCGATCTCGCGCTGATAGTCCAAGTGTAATCGATCGCCGAGCTGCTGTTTCCACTTTTTAATTACTTGGGATGCAGCCCTATGTTGTGAGGAAGGTATCGCTAGACGGTTTAAACTAACTAAGTCGTCAATATTCGCCAGCAGCGAGATCGCCGCAGGTGCTCTTTTTGCCACAAATACTGCTGTTGCAGGCGGTTGAGATCGATCTCGTGTCAATAGTAGCATCGATCGATGTGCTGATACCCATCCATAGGCATTTGTCCCGACAACTATCAAGGCAATAATCCCGATGATGATGGCAATAGTCCGCTTTGACATAGCCTCTCCTACGGAAAATCGCAACTTCATTTTTTTAGCCTTTAGATCTGCTCCTGAGCAACCACTATTTTATCATTGGGCGGGATCGTTGGGGAGAGAGAGAAGGGAGCAGCCCACTTTTTTGAATGGGGGAAATGTGATTAAGTTCAATTCATAATGTGGGATACATAAGAATTTGAGGCTACATTGTCGAGTGGGTTCAGGAACTCTTAAATTTCGTGGTCATTTCTAGTCGAGATAAAGCACTCGTTGCAGCTTCCCGCACGTAGGAATCGGTAGATTCATCCGCCAATAGCATATTAATTGCATCCAAACTGCGCGGATCGCCGATTGCACTGAGCGCATTAACAATCGACATTGCCAATGCGGGATTATCGGTGGTTTGCAATGCTTCAATTAAAATAGCCACAATCGGGACACCAATTACCCCCATTGCCATCACAGCAGCAATATTTACCACGGGATTCGGATCTTGGAGTGCAGCTTTTAAACCCTCGATACCTAAGCTGGGAAAAGGATCTTCGGGGTAATTAAGTGCTACTTGTGCCAGTGCTTTGGCTGCACTCCCACGCACGGTGACATTTTCACTATTAAGTAATGCTTCAACTAATAGAGGGATCGTATCATGCCCGATCGCGCCCAATGTTTTCACCGCTGCCCGTCGATAGGTGGTATCCTCATCATCGAGAATACTCATTAGTCGCGGAATCGTCGTCTCATCGGGATGATCGACTAGTTCCCACATCGCCCGTTCTCGCATGTGCGGGTTAGGATGTTTCAGTTGTTGTAAACGTTCTTCTGTAGACATTTATTAGGGGTAGAGGGTAGGGGATAGAGGGTAGCAAGGTGTGTTGGCGTAGCCGTAACTTACCAAGATCGGGGATGTCAGGTTTGGCTAACGCACCCTACTTAGAGTTGGCTTTTGTCCTTACCAACCAATCGGCATCATTCTTGAGAATTTCATAACCACTAGGATCGCCCAATTGTTCTAATGCCATCAATGCGGCATATTTGAGATCCCAGATTTTAGTCTCCAGACTCTTGTGTAATGCAGGAATTGCCCGCACATCGCCGATTTCGCCTAGCGCAATTGCGGCGGCGGCGCGAGATTTCTGAAATTGCGGTTGGGAATTGTGTAAGGCTTCAATTAAGAGATCGTAAGCTGGTGCGTGTTTTAACCAACCCATGATTTTCATGATGTGGAAATGTGCCCCATAATCATTATTTGCTTCTGCGGCATAGTCGGCAAATAGCGCGGCGGGTGCGGTATCAGGGTATCGATCTAGGATCGTCTGAGTAGCTAAATAACACTTGCCAAAGTCTGTTTCGTATAAGTCGCGAATCAGGGCAGGGAGTTCGGGGACTCCAGCGTAATTATGTACCAATTTTAAGTCTTGGGGTCGATCGCGTAATGACTGTTCTAAATAGGGTTGCACTGTGGCAAAATCGATCGAACCATCGCCAATTCCGGCTTCAGCTAACATCCGAATTCCACGTAGCCGAAATACTAGGGATACCGGACAACAGGAAATAGCGGGAATCGCTTGATAATATCGCGCATCGATTAAATCTTGAATTGATAACCGTCGCCCCAACACATTTGGATTTTGCAGCATTGCGACTACTCGTTCCATCTGGGTATAGTCCCCAATCAAACGGCAAACTCCAGCAATGGCAGCACTCGCGATCGGTGGATCGACATCATTGACAAATTCACTAATTTGTGGTATTGCAGGCTGATAATTTAATTTAGTTAGGGTGTGAATCATCACCCGATAGCTTTGCCCTGGCTTTTCGAGTAACTGAGCGACTTCTGCGAGAATTTCTGGATCTTGGGTGCCAATCTCGCCGATCGACCACACCGCATTTTCCACTGTGTAGCAGTCTTCATCTTGCAGACACGTACGGATCGCGGGTAGAGCTTGGGCTGCTTTCAATCGCCCCAATATTTCGATCGACTTGCGTCGCACGATCTTATTATCTAGCTGCGGATCGGCTTGGGCAACGGCACGCATCAGAGCGGCAATCGATCGATCTGTCTGAAAATTAATTAAATGCGACGCGGCAATATAGCGGGAATCACTTTCGGCGACAAGATCTGTGGGCGTATCTAAAATCTCGATCGCCCGATCTTCGGTTAGATTAAATAAACTAAAAAAGCGGTTATCCATTTTGGAAGTACTGGAGAGTACGAATGAGATAGAGGGGGAACTCCATTATTTACCCAGATCGAAACAAACCCAGAGATTCTGGGCAATTACTTTACCTTAACAGGAAAAGCAAAGAGTCAAGAACCTCCAGGCTTGTTAGGAAGACATCTCACCTAAATGAGATCGACCACCTTCTTTCCAAACTAGGAAAGGGAGTTGATTGCGTAGTCGAGTAGAGCATTGTATTCTACCAATGCTTGAGCAGACATGTCGCGAGGAGCACAGCCGCGATTACGAGCGAAGCTTAACGCTTCAACGTAAGGAGCAGTAGGTAGGCTCAATGCACGGTAAACTTCACGTTGACCAGCAATACCCCATTCGTCCAAAGGACCAGTACCGCCAACAACTAGGCAGTATTGAACTAGACGGAGGTAGTGCTTGATGTCGCGGCTGCACTTAGCTTTGAAAGTATCGTTGGAGTTAGCTTCACCAGCGTTGTTGAGGTAAGGATACTTTTTGATGCAAGCATCGTAAGCTTCTTTAGCAACGTTGTCGAGGTTAGCAGCTAATTTCTCAGCAGCTTCTAAACGAGCAGACGCACGTTGGATCGAACCTTGTACGGATTCTAGATCGGAGGTGCTAGGAAAACGACCCGCTGCATCAGCAGAGGCGATAATTGTAGTAACGACTGATTTCATTTCTTAAAATCTCCCAATGTTATAGATAGAGTAATGATTGTTGTTCGATCGTCTTGCCGATTGGCTATTTGACTAGCTCAAAGCAGAGATTACACGATCGAAGTAGCTGGAAGCTTCAGCAACCAGAGTAGCACAACGATCCTCTACTACAATTGCACCCATTTTGCGGAGTTTAGCACCAGCGAAAGATTCGCTAGGATTATCTTGAATGTGAGCAGCAGCTTGCGCTTTCATGATTTGAACAGCACGAACTGTGGAAGTAGTGGGTACACCTAAAGCTGCATAAGTTTCTTTCAAACCGTTTAAGCAACGATCGTCGAGAACGGAAGCATCACCAGCTAATAGAGCGTAGGTAACATAACGAAGAACGATTTCAGCGTCACGCAAGCAAGCAGCCATGCGACGGTTAGGGTAGCAGTTACCACCAGCTTGGATCAAGCCTTGGTTTTCGCAAATCATCCCAGCGACTGCGTCAGAAACCATGCAACTAGCGTTACTAGCAATTGCATTAACTGCATCTAAACGTCTGTTGCCGCTAGCAACGAATGCTTTGAGAGCAGTGAGGTCGGATACGGTAGAGGTGCTGGCATCTGCTGAAACCACAGCTTTAGAAAAAGCGTCAAGCATGTTGCTCTCCTTAATTATATTGACTATTTGTAAAAGGCGTTTACCTGGGGTGAACCAAGACAACATCAAACATAAAATATTGGTGGCGGTTGCGTCTCAGTTATGAGAAACAAAGCAATATTTCTTCACAATTGAGAATAAAGATCGTAAAAACTAGCTGAGTTCAGATCGGAATCTGCGAGAATTGGAAAATACGATAAAACTTTAGGAAATTTCCACAGATGTCAGAAGAATCGGAAAATTACGCTCAAGAACTCGCTGAGACGATCGTCGAATTCGAGAAATATCGCGAACGCTTGCTCGCTGAAACTTTGGAAGCCGCCCAAAAAGCCAAGTTGATGAAAGCCCAGGTGATGGCTAAATTAGCACCAGAATTAGCCGATATCGATAGTAAGATCGCCCAGCTCCGCCAGCAGCAAGCCGATCTGAATACTGGTAACTAGTCTTGCTAATTCAATCTGTAAAATTAACCATGAGTAATGAACTCCACTCCCCCATTCCACCTGGGAATGATGCAAATCTTCAGTTTCAAGCAGAAACAGATGCATTGCTCGCCAAAGTCAGCGAACAGGTAGATTTAGAGATTTTCGATCCCCATGATGAAGAACTGCTAACAGATCTAGTCGAACGGCTCGGCGATCCGCGTGGGCTGATTCGGCTGCGGGTAGCGACGACTTTGGGAGAAATTGGCGAACCTGCGACACCATTTTTGATGACGGCGTTAGCCAGTCACGAGAATGTGGTGGTGCGTCGCGCTGCGGGTAAAACCCTGACTATTATTGCCGATCCGCGTGCTGTACCCACGTTGGTACATGCGTTGCTCAATGATGAAGACACAGTCGTTCAAGGTTCTGCGGTAGGGGCATTAGCTCGAATGGGAGCGGCTTCTGTACCAGTTTTGCTGGAAATTCTGGGTTCGCCAGACCAGCCAGAAAGTACCAAGGGACATGTGGCTTGGGCATTGTCGTTTATTGGCTCCGAGGCGAAGTCATATCTGTATCGAGAAATTGATTCTGACTCACCCGCAATTCGGGCTGCGGTAGTGGGAGCGATTACCAAAATCGTACAGGAGAATCCAGAAGAAGATGTTGCTCTCAATCTGTTGATAAGATCGCTCAAAGATACCGAAGCAATGGTACGGTGCGAAGCAGCGGCTGCTTTAGGCAATCTTACTTATCGTCCCGCCCGCGTCCCATTGCTAGACTTACTCCATCATCCAGATTGGGAAAGTCGGAAATCGGCAGCATTGGCGTTGATGAAATTGGGCGATAAACAGTCTATCTCCGATCTCGAAGCGGCATTAGCACAGGAGTCTGAGACTTCGGTGCAAACAATCCTGAAGCTGGCAATTTCTCAGCTTGACAAAAAATCCAATCTGGAAGATTGGTAGGTTTTGAAATTGCTAGTCGAAGTCAAATCCCCGACTTCTTCAAAAAGTCGGGGATTTATCACTTTCAACACTTTGGCTATGCTCAGTGCAAGCTTTCAACTTTCAACTGTTGTAAAGCTGCCTCCGTAACACACCGCCGCTCCGAACAGTAGGTCATCAAATACACACCATTGAGCATCCGCACGGTACTTACTCGCACGCGAAAATCATCGGTGATAAACCAGCAACGTTCTTGTCCCTGATTGTTGTCATAGTCAGTATCGATCGTCAAAATCCCATCTTGACCGAACCAATAACGGCTGACTACAGGAATTTTTTCGACATAACCCTGGTTGCGAATCAGTTTACCCGATCGACGCGACTTATCATCAGGAATATCGATTAACACCGCAGCTTGTTCTGGATTTGGCTCCCCGCGATCTTCATTGGCTTGCCACATGAAACTAGCTCCACCAGAAGCCTGAGCTGGATCGACATCCTGTTGAGTGCAGACGGTGGCGACACGCGGATCTGTTTGCGCGACAACGGAAATGTAGAGATTTGATTCTCCTGATTCATCCCCAGAAGAATCAAAGTGATGGACATTTCGCTGGGTAAACCACATCCCTTCACTTTTGGTGAAGAAGTCCATCATCGTCATTGGTGGCGTAAATATCATGGGTGTAGGTGTGGGAGTGTGGGAGTGTGGGAGTGTGGGAGTGTGGGGGTCTGGGAGTGTGGGGGTTTCTTACCCCCTTACTCCCCTACTCTATATTTCTAAGCTGGCTCCAGTTGTATTGCGGGTAAAGGAATTATAGGTTTCTAGTTCTGAGGGAGGATAATTGAGTAAACGAGATCGCATCTCATCAGTCAGTCCGCGAACATGGCTAAAATCTGCGCCAGCAATGCTTTCCAATCGATCGAATTCAATATCTGTCAGATCTGCTGCTCTCAAGTCTGCTCCCGCCAAGTTGGCTGCATTCAAACCAGCATTTCGCAAACAAACTCCCGTCAAAAATGCTCGTCGTAAGTCAGATTGACTCAATCGCGCCCCTTGGAGATTAGCTCCGGTGAGATCGGCTCCACCTAAATAAGCACCGAGTAAGCTCGCATCCTGTAAGTCGATGTAACGCAAATTGGCGGTATTCAGTTGGGCACCATTTAACCTTGCACCTGGGCCGATCGCGCCAGAAGATTTATAGTTAAAATTGTCGGGAAAAGTGGTATGCCGATCGTATCTTACCCCCTGCAATTTTGCATCAGTTAAATCCGCGCCAGTCAAATCCGCCCCACTCAGATCTACCCGAGCCAAACAAGCTCCTGTTAAGTTAGCATCTTTTAATTTAGATCGATCGAGACTGGCTCCGCGTAAATCTGCCTGCGCGAAATTCGCTCCAGCGAAATCTGTCTGACTGAGATTGGCTCTAATCAGTGTCGCCTGTCGCAAATCGACTTGCGGCAAATTTCTACCACTCAAATCGACTTGGTATAAGTCGGCATAACTACCAGATTGCCCAGCGGCTAATGCGGCGAAGATCTGCTCGTTATCCTGACTCAGGCGATCGATCGTGGATTTAATTCGTTCGTTGTGCATGGATATTTTAACTCGATCGGCGATCGGCGATCGAACAGTGGTAATGTATCTGTTGACCGCTGGGGAATTCCAGCTATTTTAGATCGAAAGTGAGGCAATGTGGATAATCTCGATCGAGGACGGATGTTGTTTTCCCATAATTTTGATATCACCGATGGCCGTTTAGCCGCCCTGAGTCGGACAGAATTTGCGGCGATTTTTAATACTGGGTTGACTAGTAATCCCCAGATCCACTGTCGGCTCATCAACCATCCCCACTGGATTGTCGAGATTTTATTTCCGATCGATATATCACCTGTTGATGTTGGCGCGGAATGTGCCAGCATTCTTGCCCAGCATCGCCAGCAAGCCACCGGGAAGCGAGCTGACATTCTCATCCTCGGTGGTGTGAAGACTACACCGCCAACGAGTCCAGATCCCGATGCCCTTCAACCTGGTGAATGGGGAGTCGATGTAGTTGAAACAGCCAGTGGCGATCGATTCTTGGAAGGCATCAATTGGGAAGCAACCATTGCTCAGAAGCCTACCGATAGTATCTTTAAAGTGGCCTTGCCGATCGATCTGTAATTCATTTAATGTTGCTAATTGACGATCTGATTTTTCCGTCTTGTAGCCCATCGATCTCTCCATTCACCCCTGTTCCATCCCCACACTTTCCCCTCTTTCATCTCTCAACTCAGCAACCCTTAAATTTAACTCCCGACGCTCGATCGCCTACCATCAGGAAATAGCTCATGAGCTAGGGATTTTTGGCTTTATGTATCCGATCGAGACAATGTAACTTCACGATTCTTAATATTTTTACCATCGTTCTTAGATGAGAATTTAGAGTGTGCATAATTTGTGCAGACATGAACGTTCTTGACAAAAGAGTGATACTACTCATCCTTGGTGAGGACTGTCCCAGATCCCCGATCTAGATTGAAAAGTTGTGCGTCAAATAAACTTGGGTCGGTTGTGAAGCAAGGCTTTTGGCCCCTAGCGACCTACGAATATACTCTGCTTGCCAACCATCGCTGTTGGGTCGAGCTAGAGATATTTACACCCTAACACTTAGCACACAGCCCATTAAAACTCTTTACTTTACTGCCTCAAGAAATTCATAATTATTTTAACAATTTGAGACAATTACTCTCAGAGGATGTCTGATTTGAGTGGTTAGTGACATGAGCGTGAACCAAATTTCGGGTTCTAGACAATTGAATTCCACACTGTTCTGGCATCCTTGTTAAACTCTTTTCGTTTATTAGGAGATTGGATTTAATGACTTTTGGACCAGCATCGCGCTTAGGGGTTAGTCTATTTGACGAAACCCCACCCCAAGAATGGCTACCAGGTCGCTCTAACGAAGAAATCGACACCCTGATTTCCGCTGTGTACAGACAAGTACTAGGCAACGCCTACGTCATGGAAAGCGAGCGGTTAGCCGTTCCCGAATCCCAATTCAAACGCGGCGAACTGAGCGTGCGGGAATTTGTCCGCGCTGTGGGCAAATCTGACCTGTATCAATCTCGCTTTGCCGATTGTCCTCGCTATCGGTTTGTCGAGCTAAACTTCCGCCATTTCCTCGGACGTGCGCCCAACAGCTACGACGAAATGAAAGCTCATAGTGCCATCTTAGATGCTGGTAACTTTGACTCGGAAATTGACTCTTATGTTGATAGCGACGAGTATCAAAATACATTTGGAGAAGACATCGTACCCTACATCCGTGGTTACAAGACTGAAGCAATCACCCATATGGTGGGCTTTACTCATACATTCCAAATGGTACGGGGTGCTTCTACCAGCTCTCTCAAAGCAGACCTATCTGGCAAGTCACCTAAGTTGAATGGTTTAGTTATTAACGGAACCGCAACAGCAGTAGTCGCCCCTGGCTCTACCTTCCGCACTCCCGCTCTTAATTCACGCTCTGCCCACGGGACAAATGCTGGTGAAGGCGGTAAAGTTTATCGGATCGAAGTCACTGGTTATCGGGCGAAGGCATTTAACAATATCTCTAAATTCCGCCAGAGCAATCAAGTCTATCTAGTTTCCTACGATAAACTCTCCCAAGAATACCAACGAATTCACAAACAGGGTGGCAAAATCGTCAGCGTTACGGCGGTTTAAGGCTATTCCATCCAGGTTTAAAAATGTTTAAAGGAGTAAATATTTGATCATGGCAACGATGACACCAGTCGAACTTTGGGCAGTACACTCTGCCGATGATGTGCAAACAATTATTCGTACAGTCTACAAGCAAGTATTGGGCAATCCCCATGTCATGGACAGCGAACGCTTGGTCTCTGCGGAATCTCAACTCGCCAGTGGAGAAATCTCCGTGCGTGAGTTTGTCCGAGCTGTAGGTCAATCCGAGTTCTATCGCTCTCGTTACTTTGAGAAGTGTGCTCCTTATCGATTTGTCGAGTTAAATTTCATGCATTTCTTGGGTCGTGCTCCCCAATCTCAAGCTGAAATTTCCGAGCATATCGTTCGGTGTGTAGCTGAAGGTTATGAGTCCGAAATCGACTCCTATGTCAATAGTGATGAGTATCAAGCACTCTTCGGTGAAAACGTGGTTCCGGCTAATCGTGGTGCTAGCACTGAGATCGGTCAGAGTCAGGTGACTTATAACCGCATGTTTGCCTTGGATCGCGGCCCATCCCAAATCAGTAGTGCTGTTAAATCAGCTCAAGTTGGCACAAGCAATAAGATTAAGGCTGCCAGTGTCAATTTAGGTGGTTCTGGCCAAGCGAACAAGAAAACTTTCAAGATTTTGGTCACAGGATCTAAATTTGATAGTCCACGTCGTCGCAGCACCACTGAATATATTGTTGCTGGTGATAACATGACTTCACAAATTCAACGCATTAACCGCACTAGCGGCAAAATTGTGAGTATTACTGAAGTTGTCTAAAACCGTAGATCTAATCTCGATTGTAGCAAGTTAAAACTACCGCTAAATTAACTGTAGCAATCCTAATTTGAGGCGATCGAGTAGGCTCTTAGCCCATTTGAGTTGGAACTCTACTGTAGCAAAAAATTAGGATTGCTATGGTCATAACATAAAATATTTTATCGAATAAAAAACTAGTTGAAAAACTAGATAAAATTCGATCGATCGAACCAATTAATTTTCAATTAAGGAGCAATTATTATGGCACTTTGGGTTAGTAATATCGATGCAACTGAGCTATGGAATAATGCGTCTGAAGATGATCTCCAAGCAGTAATCAATGCTGCCTATCGTCAAGTTTTGGGTAATGCCCATGTGATGGAAAGTCAGCGTTTGACTAGTGCGGAATCGATGCTGCGCAATGGCGATATTAGCGTACGGGGATTTATACGGGCAGTCGCTCAATCCGATCTGTATCGTTCGCTATTTTTTGAAACATCATCTCCTTACCGATTTATTGAATTAAATTTCAAACATCTGTTAGGACGCGCTCCATTAGACCAAGCTGAAATTAGCGAACACGTTCAACGCTACAATGCAGATGGCTATGAAGTAGAAATTAATTCCTACATTGATAGCGATGAGTATGGCTTAAACTTTGGTGAAAATATCGTACCCAAATCTCAGGGGAATCGCACCCAAGTAGGCATCAAAAATGTCAACTTTAACCGAACTTTCGCACTCGATCGCGGTTTTGCTGCTTATGATGCAGTCAGCAAAAATGCTAAATTAATTGGTGATATTGCCGGTAATCTTGCTACCAAAATTGGTTTCCCAGCCAGTGGTGCGGCCGCTTATGCAAATACTAGTAAACGATTCCGAATTGCAGTTAACAAAGCAAAATTTGGCCCACGAGTAACTCAAAGCATTGCAACTTTTGAAGTTAGCTATAGCCAAATGTCTCAGAAAATTCAAAATATCCAAAAAACTGGTGGCAAAATTCTCAGTATTACTGAAGTTGCCTAAGTTTTGATATTAACAACCGAGCCACCAGTCGTTTGTACTAGTAGTTCGGTTGCTATTGTAACTTTTGCGTTATAATTTCAAGCATTGATATCGAGATAAACTGCAAATTTAATTATTTTTGGAAGTTAAAATATGACAATAAGTGCCGTTTCTGGTTTGAATAGTACATTAAACTGCATGGTAAAAATTGAAGTGACTAATATGTCATCGCAGTTAAGAATTGGATCTGGATCGTACTCGATGAAAGTTCCTTTTTCGTCACTATCTCGAACAATGCAATTCATTCACAGATCGGGAGGTAAAATTGTTGAAGTTACTAAGTTGTCGGCGATTGCTGCTTTAGCTAACTTACCAGCAGTAGAAAGTGCTGTTTATGCATCGACTGTTCGTGCACCATCGCCATCGGTGAATCTGGCTCAAGCAGCGCAAAAAACCGACCCAGATCGATCGAAACGAGGCGGCAAGCAAAATAAAAAATAAATAGTTTAAAATAATTTTGGTAGGTAGGTTTTAGTACGAGATATTGATGGATATTATACAGTTTGTCGAGCAGTCAATTGGGCAATGGCGATCGCAACGCAGTGCCCATCATTTAGCCTTTAGTCATTTTGAGGCAGTGCAATCGATTATTGATATTGACATGCTCTCCAGCGACAATCCCGCAGTAGTCGAGCTTTGTCAGGCGTATAATGTCGATCCCGATCTAATCGCATCGCCTTTTCAAATGAAGTGGGCGGGACAGTCAGATTGGGATGAAGATAATCCCGAAGTCAAGGGTAGTACCATCTTAGTGCCAGTTCCCGACCCGGTGATTCCCAATCGGGGTAAATTACTACGAGACCAAGGTTATGCTGAAACCATCGCCGCCGCAGGTGATTATCACTTCCTCGATGACGGCACTTTCGTATTAATTACTGCATACGATAATGCCGCCGCCGAAGAAAGAATCTGGTTTGCCAATCCTAACTTGAGATTTCGGGTTTCGCTGATCAAAACTAGTGCGGGGAGTGGAGTGGTCACAGCATCCTTCTCATCGGAAATTCGATCGTCATTAAATAATTGATAATTAAGGCTCTTGAGTATTCATACATAGTAGATTCAAGTAAAAGTTTTTCCGTTCTTAATAAATCTCAGATATATCTAAATTTTGAAAACTCTCTGTGGATATTAACGATCTAATCGATTGATTTCGCAATGTCAATTATGACTTCAGGTAACAACACCGATTTAATCGCACTTTGTCAATGGATGGCTGGAGATTTTAGCAATCGTCAGCAGTCCTTTGACTACCCACAGCAATTTGCCCATATTCACATTTTTTTTCGTCCTTTACCATTTAATTTTTTTAACGCGATTGGGTTCTATTCTGAACAGGTTTACGATCACGATCTCTGGACACCTTATCGTCAAGGAGTGCATCGAGTAGTAGCTCGGCAGGATGATATTTATATTGAAAATTATAGTTTGATCGATCCCATTCGCTATGCAGGTGCAGCGAGAGAATTATCGATTCTCAATACGATTACTGCAAAGGATATCGAACGCCGTCATCATTGCTCGATGGTATTCCATCGTGAGGGTGAGCTGTTTCGTGGCAAAGTCGAGCCAGGAAATCAATGCTTAATTGAAAAAAAAGGTTGTATGACCTATTTGATCAGTGAAGTAGAGATTACCGAAACTACCTGGTTTAGTCTAGATCGCGGGATGGACATAAATACTCATGAGCAAGTTTGGGGGTCTACTTCCGGTCATTTACAATTTGAAAAGTGTCAAAGTTTTGCGTTGGAATTACCGCTGGATCGAATTTAAGGTAGTAACTGGATGAATACACTAATAATAGACAAGCAAACTGTAACTAATACGAAAGTGAGTATCCTGCCCCCAATTGCTCAAAAAAAGATGCAATGTTGGATTCGCAGCAGACATTTAATTTATTCGGGTAATTTCTTTATTTATGAAACTGTTGATTTTAGCGCAGTCGAACGTTTTGGGGATTGTATCGAGGTATTGGGTGGAACAGTAATTGCTGTCGATTCAGTCGGCAAAATCTGGATGGGCGATCGTCGTCAGGTGATTTTATATCGTGCTAAAGCAAGTTTACATACACCTCACCATACGCTGCAACAGTACTGGATTAAGTATGGCAGTTTTCGCACCAGGTTTGACGAACGGGTCTAACTTAGAATCTAGTTACTACGATCGACTTTCCTTAACAAAATATTTACATCGAGTCTAAATTTATGTATCAACCTTTTCTGGACTATTTGGAGCAATCCCTATTTCAACGCTTCGATCTTCACAGTCGCCCGATTCCGGCTGGATTAGAATCTCAAGTAAGCGAGCGCGGTAAAAATCCAGCCACAATTAAGAGTTGGTCTTATGAGTGTGCTGAATTTCGGAAAATTCGGTATACATATATCGATGCCGGTGCGAGTGCCCAAATTTTCAATAGTGTTATTTATCCCAGTCACAATTCCGAATTGCCTTTGCTAGGGATTGACTTTCTCTCCTTTGGGCAGGTTAAAAATTTAATTGTGATGGACTTTCAGCCGTTATTTCAGGATGAGGCTTATCTAACTAAATATATCCATCCCCTGAAAAAGTTACACGAACAGTATCCAGACTTGGCTCAAAATTTGGAAATGAAATTTTATGATGCCAACCAGTACTTCTCTAAATATCTGTTATTTGCTAAAACCGATCCAGAAACTGTCAAAACGCGGGTATTTGAAGCATTTAAAGATTATCTCAATCTCTACTGGGAAATGCTCGCAGATAGCGAACTCCTGACCGATCCATCTGACATTGGGCGAATTGCTAAAGCACAGAAAGATTACGACCAATATAGTGCCGATCGAGATCCGGCATCGGGCTTATTCAGTAGCTATTTCGGACATGAATGGTCGGAAAAATTCTTGTATGGATTTTTGTTCGAGGAGGCCATGCCTTTAGCCGCCGCTGTCGCCAAATAAGAACTAAGAACACATCCCCGACTTCTTCAAGAAGTCGGGGATGTAACGGAGCAATGGGCAATGAAAAATCTATCCTTTCCCCTTTCCCCTTTCCCCTTTTCCCTGTTCCCTTTTCCCTTTCCCGTTGCTTATGACACTTTATCAGCCATTTCTAGACTACGCGATCGAACTACTACAGCAGCGGTTGGACTTGCAGCCCTATCCCATTCCTGAAGGGTTTGCTACTAAATCGGCGATTGTTGGTAAGGGTAAACAGGAAAATGAAGTCGTCACGACCAGTTATGGTTATCAGGCTCCTAAACTGCGCCAAATCCGCGCCGCTCACGTCGAAGGAGGTAGTGCGCTCCAGGTATTAAATTTCGTCATTTTCCCACACCTGAACTACGATCTACCCTTCTTTGGTGCGGATTTAGTTACTCTCCCTGGCGGACATCTCATCGCCTTGGATATGCAACCATTATTTCGAGACGATCTCCGCTATCAAGAAAAATATAGCAACCCAATTCTGCCGATATTCGAGCAATATCAGCAACATCTACCTTGGGGTGGCGATTTTCCTGAAGAAGCTAGTGCCTTTTTCTCTCCCGCTTTTCTGTGGACGAGACCAAAAGAAACTGAAGCTGTAGAAACTCATGTATTTGGGGCTTTTAAGGAGTATCTCCAGGCATATTTAGATTTTGTCGATCGAGCCGAACCTGTTACAGATCCGCAGTCTTTAGATGCGATTAAGCAGTCTCAATTGCGTTATCTCCGGTATCGAGCCGAAAAAGATCCCGCCCGAGGCATGTTCAATCGCTTTTATGGTTCTGAATGGACTGAAGAATACATTCACGGCTTTCTCTTCGATTTGGAAAGAAAGCTGCCACTTTAACGGACTTATCGATTAATTGAGGTGATTTTCACGATCTAGAATAACTACCTGTTCGATCGGTCGATCTACTAGTAATCGCTGGGCGACACCGCCAGGGACGATCCCATAGATAGCACTACCATTGCTGTAGACGATCTGACCATCCAAACCAACATCAAAAGCTAACACCCCACGACCGATAATTTGCGGTTCCTGATGGGGTTTTTGTTTGACGAGTTCCCACGAACGGGGTACCAGTGCAGGTGAATCAGCATCCCCAAATCGGTGATTGCGCTCAATTTCACGACCGACATCTACCCATCTACCCAAAAATAACATTTGCTGGTGACGAACCTGTTGAACTTGGGGTACGGCTAGTAAAGATTTTCCAGTGTAACGGCGGGTGAAGAAATTAAGCCATTCAAAAATTGCGATTAGCAACTTGACTGGAATTAGGAGTGCGTCTTTGAGTGTTTGCGAAAATAGCACTCGTTGCCGCAGAGGGCGGTATGGACGGCGAATATAGTATAGTGTGCCGTCTGCATCCATTTGGGGGCTGAGAAGGTCATATTTGGGGTCGCTGGCGAGGATAATCACCTCTCGATTATCAATATCTAGTTGCTCGATCGTCGAATGCTGCTGTTCGACGATATAACCTGCGCCATCGCGACAAATTCCCGCAGACTGAAAGACAATGATTTTACGGAAACCGGGCATCCATTTAGGCGCGAGATCGATCGAGTCACCTTCAGTTACCTCTTCTAGATGTACGCCATTAACTGGCATCATCGCAATATTTGCCGTGCCATCTTTACCGATCGTGGCACAGGCAATTAACTGATAATCTGGATGAAAATCAATGCGATCGACTTTGAAATTGGCACTGTGAAATAATCTTTTTTCTCTGGTTTGCTGGCGGTACTCAAGGGTAGAGGTTGCGTTCAGCGACAGATTCTCGATCGCACCAACGCGATGGGGCGCGGCAAAACGTTCTAGCGTAAATATCCCGCCAATTTCTCCAGCTTCGAGAGTGTATATTAATCGATCGGCACTAGTTGGACAAACTCCTTGTACGGCAACTGGGACGATCGATCGATCCTGTTGCACATCTCCCGACATCCCCCCTGACATAAAATTTGCTGTCAGACTCTTTTGCTTCCAGTTATTACGACGCTGCATCTGGAATCCTCGCTGCTGCGCAGCTTGCCCAAATTCACTGGCAATGGATTGGACAGTGGCTTGACCCAATTTAAGGTATAGTCTACCTCCAGATAGATATGCAAAATTAAAACTCATACAAAAATAAACGGGAGTGAGCTGATGGGACAGTCTTTTAGAAAGCGTTAGCGCGCGAGTATCGGATGTATATTAAGATACTTAATCTACTGTTCCCCAAGAGTGGCTAGAGATCTCATTTTCGTGAAAATTTATCGAAAAATACTATCGGTGGAGTTAGGGATTGGGGATTGGGGATAGGGGATTGGGGATTCGGGATTGGGGATTCGGGATTCGGGATTTGAGGGAAAGGGGGACGCTTGCGTCCAAATTCACTATCCACCATCCACTATCCCCTATTCCCTATCCCCTATCCCCTAGATCGGATTGATGCCAGCTAAATCGAGAATTTGGGGAATTAGATCTTCCCGCTTGATAGCCATCAGGTGGACACCCTGACAGATTTGACTGGCTAACTGCACCTGTTCTGCGGCAATTTTTATTCCCTCTTGTAGCGGTGTTGACGATCGAGCCAAGCGATCGATGATATGTTGAGGGATATCTACGCCTGGGACGCAACGGTTGATAAATTCGGCATTTTTGGCAGACTTGAGCAGAAAAATTCCCGCCAGTACAGGCTTTTGATAACTACTCGCAATCTGGTGCATAAATTTTTCAAGCACATCAAAATCAGAAATTAACTGACTCTGAAAAAATTGCGCACCTGCGGCAATTTTCTGCTCGAATCGCCGCTCTAAACCCGATTTGCTTTTGGATTGGGGATCTACCGCCGCGCCTGCAAATAAGTCCACAGCACCGTCTGGCAATGGCTGATCGTTGCCATCCAAGCCGTGATTAAGATTATTAATGATTTTCAACAGTCTTACTGCTTCTAGGTCGAATACAGCCTTAGCATTGGGATAATCGCCCACCTTCATCGGGTCGCCAGTGAGAGCTAAAATATTGTGAATGCCTAGCGCATGGGCACCTAATAAATCACCCTGAAGTCCAATCCGATTGCGATCTCGACAAGCAAACTGACAAACTGGTTCGATTCCATGTTGGAGCAAGATTAAAGATGCTGCAAATGGGGACATTCTCATCACAGCTCGACTGCCATCGGTAATATTGACAGCATGAACGCGCCCTTTCAAACAGCTCGCCATCTCTACCATATGAGCTACGTTTCCACCTTTGGGCGGCGCAACTTCCGCTGTAATTAAGAACTCCCCAGCAGTTGCAGCCTGTCGAAAATTGTTCACACGATCGCACTCAAAAACTATATTTTAATAATACCCATCAATTTCCAGATATTCGATCGATTACCAGAATGGCGAAAATCAGCTAGCTGCCGCAGCAACACCGAAACTCTACCCCATAGCTATACTTTTATCTGTAGTCAATTTCTCTATTCAAGCTACTTTCAACCATTGTTCGATCGAATCTTTTCAGATCGAGCCTTATTCAAAAATCTGGGAATACTGATTTTATAGATCCATACAGTTAAAAATATATTTTTTTGTAATAAAAAGTACTATTTTGCGCTGAGGATTTATGCACTACCTAACGAAAATTCATACAATGAAGACACAATTTTCTTTTGAAGCTGCTCCAACTCTAAATCGACTATTTGCTATCGGTAGCATTGCGGTTGGTGTTGTGGCGATTTTCCCTGTCGCATCCGCTCAAGCAGTTGAATTTCATCATGGAGCACTAAATTTTGACGGCGGAACATCAGCTTTCTATACCGCTGCGAGAAATTCCCAATCCTTTAATCTCACTTTCAACACCAGCCTGTCAGCAGATGTTTCCTTGGCTAGTGACGAGTTTGGCGTAGCACCATATTTTCCTACTCTTGGTGGTTATGCTATCAATAGTCCTGTTGGAAATTTTGCATTCCAGAGTGCTTTAGGCGGATCGCGGACATATGAACTGACAAATAACTTGCAGTTTGCTTTCACCAATGGTATCAAGCTTAATATAAAAGCTGGTTCTATTTTTTCAGCAACTACAAATACTAACAGTGCAACTTTCGATCTATCGAATAGTGCCGGATCTTCGTTTGAAAATGGTGCCGATATCGTACCAACTGCATCACTTGTCTTTGGTTTTTCCGATACGAGATTGGCGAATCCAGGATTTCCTAACTATACTGTTGAAGCAGTTGCCCAAGAAGTGCCAGAACCATTTAGCATTATTGGGACAATTGTTGGTGGTACATCAGCCTTGCGGATGAGAAAGAGACTAAAATCTACCACCAAGGTGTAAATCGAAGGCTGTCATAGCATTTGCCAAAGCGGTGTCGATCGATCTGAGATATTTCTTCGCTGTAAAGGCAGTTCATCAATTGCCTTTACTTTTTACGATGTTATTTCCAAAAGTGCCATTGTCAAACCAGCACAACGTAACTGCTGGCGATCGAGTGTTGCCTGCTCTTGCGTGCCGACCCAAAACTATATATTGATAACGACTTTTGCTAGTAGAAGCTAGACAAGCAAAAAGTGAACTTGTTCCCGAACCCAGAGCGTTTCAGGTTATCTGATTTCGGTCGAGATTGTTAGTAACTCTTAACACAAAACTGCTGCCGAGCTAGTCTAGACTTGGTAAAATGCACTAAAGACGTGATTTTCTCCACAGGAGAGGCTGTGCCGACGAGCTGCGCTGACTGTTGCCTGAGTCGATCGCGATTGAATTATCTATAAAAAATTATTATGGTAACTTCCGTTTCAAAACCATCATCCTTCGATGAAATCAGACCAGGTGTAAAACGCCCTGCCAAAGAAACTCTCCTCACACCTCGGTTCTACACCACCGACTTTGAAGAGATGGCGAAAATGGATCTCTCTGTCAATGAAGATGAGGTGGCAGCGATTATCGAAGAAATGCGGATTGACTATAACCGTAATCACTTCGTCAGAGATGAAAAATTCGACAGGTCTTGGGACGATATCCCAGCGGAAACCCGTCAGATATTTATCGAGTTTCTCGAAAGCTCTTGCACTTCTGAATTTTCTGGATTCTTGCTCTACAAAGAACTCAGTCGTAAGCTCAAGCACAAGAATCCGCTTTTAGCTGAAGGCTTTAACCTGCTATCGCGGGATGAAGCGCGTCATGCTGGCTTTCTCAACAAAGCGATGTCTGACTTTGGACTCTCGCTCGATTTAGGCTTTCTCACTCAAAATCACAATTACACCTTCTTCAAACCTAAATTTATCTTCTACTCAGTGTACCTATCGGAGAAGATTGGTTACTGGCGATATATCAAGATTTTCCAGCACTTAGAAGCAAATCCCGAACATCGAATTTATCCGATCTTCCATTTCTTTGATAATTGGTGCCAAGACGAGAACCGTCATGGTGATTTCTTCGATGCAGTGATGCGTGGACAACCCCAGTTATTAAATGACACCAGAGCAAAACTCTGGTGTCGGTTCTTCCTCTTGGCTGTATTTGCTACGATGTATCTCCGAGATCGAGAAAGCAAATTCTACGGGATTTTAGGTATGAATAGCCGCGACTTTGATATCGAAGTAATCCAAGAAACAAATAAGACTGCGGGACGAGTATTTCCCATCATTTTAGATGTAGATAATTCAAAATTTTTCCCACTTTTGGACGAGTGCGCCGCAGACTACCTCAAATTAGTAGCATCAGCACAATCCAGCACACCTAAGTTCTTGAAAAAAATTATGAATTTACCAACAATCGCGTCGATGGGTGTAAAGCTACTCCGCTTGTATCTACTTAAACCGATCGATATGACCGCACAAGCTGGTGTAGTTCGGTAGATATTTCGAGTTCGATCTTGACTTTTTGATAAGTTAATGGTTCTGTCGTGACAGAACCATTTTTTTAATTTATGGAGCAGCGTTCAATGTGCGTTACGGCTACGCCTAACACACCCTACATCTATCAATTTTCAACTTTCTTATTTTTAGGAAATTTGGGTAGATCGATTTTTCGCTCGGATGTGCCATGCTGAAGAGAATCGCGATTGACTGTTGGTGCTGGCCAATTAGGGGAGGATTTAGCGATCGGATCTGCGATTGGGATACTTTCTTTATGAATAGTTTCTGGAGATGGATGTGTGGAAATCTGAGATGTTTCTAGAGTACGATCGTCATAATTGTTGCTGGCATTGGCCGTGTCTCTGTCTTGGCGAATTGCTTCGCGCCAGCTTATTGTCTTAGATAGCTTGGGTGGAGGTAAGATGGTTTTACTTGAAGGTGTTAGAGCGGATGGAATCCATTTGGGGGTTGCAATGTCAGACATCTGGAGTGGTGCTAGAGGTGGTGAGGGATCGATTTCAGCAGCAGAGATGTCTGAATCACAAATAGCTGTTTCTAGCGGCGATAGATCGGGTGTGGGTGGATCGATATCTCTCTGGAAGAGCATTTCTGATGTTGGGGTAAAGAGGGTTAATATCGATGTTTTACTACTGGTTTCGGGAGCGAAAGTCTCAGTAGCTGAAGTTATCTCGATTGATGGTGTTGTTGCAGATGCTGGAATAATATTTGCAGTTATGGCGGCAGTTTCTTTACCAATCGAGTTTGTTTGCAGTTTCAGGCGACGATGAAGTTCGATCGCCACTTGTTCGGTTTTGGTTAATTTTTGGGATTGCTGCTGATATTTTTGGCAGAGTTCTTCGTGTTCTGCTTCGATTTGAGGGACAATCGTTTTAGTAATTTCTAGTTGCTGAGAAAGGGTTTCGATGAGGGTTTGTTGGCGTTGACCGATTTGATGGGAAGTCTCTAGTTGTTGAAATAATGCACCGACTCGATCATGAGCTATTCTTAATTCATCTTGTTGTTGTAAAATGGTAATTTCATGAACCTGATTTTCTTCTTTTTTAGTATGTAATGACTGTTTTGCAGATGCTAAAGATTGTTCTAATCTAGCAATTTCCTCGACTAATTGACGATTGATTTGCCGAAGATTGCTAACAACTGTCAACCAGTCAGTGCGATCTTGTTGCGATTCAACTGTGGTATAGATGGTCTCTACAGGATGGTTTGAAGTAGCTCGATCCTTAGTTTGAGAAGCTGCACCAAGATCGTTAGGATTATTTGCTGCTGGGGACATGGCAGGATGGATGAGGTAGATGGCTATTAAATAGTTGAAAGTTGAAAGTTGAAACTGATGCTTCGACCGATAGGAAAACTAGAGAAATAAAACCCTTTCTTTTGGGTTATGTAGAGGCGATTAACCTTGAATTTTACTAATTGCAGTAGCTAGTAAATCTTGGTGGGCGAGAGATTTTTGATGGAGAGATTGGCGCGATTTGGCACTGAGTGCTGTGCCTGTTTCGAGGTGTTGTTTCCAAGCTTGAGTAATGACACCTGGATCTGTGGGGATATCCGCTAGTTCCCAGCCAGGGATATCAATTTCTGTCATTAGTTTACTAACTTTTGGATCGTAACCGATCGCCCAACATTTACAGCCCTCTGCTGCTGCCATAATTAAACTGTGATACCGCATCCCGATCGCCAAATCTACTCCTTGAAATAAACCTTTAAGTTGTTTGGGATCGGAGAGTGTGACGACTTGACTATTATCGGTCAATTCTGCCCGAATTTGCTCGGCGATATCCATATCTGTAGTTGGTTGGAACGGAACGAGTAAAACATGACCGCCAGTGGCGGCTTGTAAGTCCACCAAGGCTTGGGTGACGGCATCTAAACGCTGATTAGTCAATTGAGGATGCGATCGCAAGGTAAGGGCGATTTTCGGGCTGGAAATATTCGCAATTTCGGGGACGGGAGTAGCCCCTAGACTCCACACGGGATCGGGCGCAATCTCACTGGATATCCCCCACTGGGCGAGTAAGGCGGCTGAGGCTGGATCTCGCACACTTAAAGCCGTACAATTCTCAAAGGCACGTTTGGCAATCCAACGAGTTAGGGGCTGGTTGAGCGGGCCAATCCCTTGAGCGATCGCGATCGTTTGAAGTCCGAACTGTCGCGCTAATCCAATTAGTCCCCCATAATAGATCGAATTGCGCATACTTGTCGCATCTTGAATCAAACTCCCGCCACCTAAGATTAAAACTTGGGACTCTTTAAGGGCGCGAAGTACCGAGCCACTATTCATCCGATCGCAACTTTTGACTCCATAACTTTTAGAAGTAGCGCGAGGATTTGCTGACAATACTAGCGGTTTCACCGTTGGTGGTAACATCTCCAACATCGCTATTAGCAAGGCTTCATCGCCACCGTTGCCTTTGCCATAATAACCACATAGCACAGCCTGGATCTCAGTCATTCGGTCACACCCTCGATCGATATCTGAAGATATTTTACCTCGCGTATCTTCGATCGACTAAATATTCTCACATCTTGCACCGATCGGCACCCAAAAAGGGCACCCCCATAACATATCTATAGGGATGCCCTTTTTGGGTAATATTCGTTTTGAAGCTCAACTATTAACTTAATCTGTAGGTGGTAAAATCACCCGACGAGCTAAACCAAGTTTTTGTAATAATTGAATCGACCACCAAGTCATATCAATCTCCCACCATGCCCAGCCGCCTTTAGCAACATTAGGATACGCATGATGATTATTGTGCCAACCTTCACCATAGGTTAATAATGCCGCCCACCAAAGATTTCGGGAATTATCATCTGATTCATGTGCCCGATAGCCCCACATGTGACTAGCTGAATTGATCAGCCAGGTGCTATGCCATAGAATCACCGCACGGACAAATACACCATAAATTACAAACGACCAACCACCCAGAGCGTATAGTAACAAGCCAACAGGGATTTGGAGGAACAGGAAGTACTTATCGAGCCAACGGTAATAAGCATCTTTAGCTAAATCTGGCGCGGCGCGTTTGTATTCATCAATGTTGAAAAAGTTTGCCTTGGGGTAGAAAATCCATAACATATGACTCCACCAAAACCCACGTTTTGCTGAGTAAGGATCTTTATCCCAATCTTCGGTATATAGATGGTGCTGACGATGCCCAGCTACCCAGAAAATCGGCCCACCTTGGAGTGCTAACGCGCCGAGGGTGGCAAATACATACTCTAGTGGTTTAGGCACCTGGAAACTGCGATGTGTCAGCAAACGGTGAAATCCCAGACAAATCCCGATCGATCCAAATAACCAATGTAGGAAAATTGCCGCGCCCAATGCCGACCAATTAAAATACCACGGTGCTGATAATGCAATCAGATGAAACGATCCAAAAAAGAAGACATTCGTCCAACTCAATGGTGTTGAATCCTGTTTCGCCGAGCTAGTTTCGATAAAGTTAACAGTCATAAATGATTAGGCTTTAGGTTTTAGGCTTTAAGTCTTTAGGGTCTTGGGTTTTAGGTACTGAACTTTAATTCTTTGTTAGATTTACCTAACACCTAAACCCTAATCCCTAACCCCTAATTCTTGGACACAGGTTCCGCATCTAGGTATAGTAGAAATAAGGTGTGCAAGTAACGCTTGCATTCACATCTTAACAACCTTTTTTCAGTTGTGCAAGTACCACTTGCATTTTCGATCGATAACGATCGAAAGTTACGCGAGCAAACCCCCACACCCCCACACCCCCACACCCCTTCTCCCTCGATGGCTACCGCAGCACCTCTCCAGCAACCTTCCACTATGCCATCTTCCCGCAATCTGACTCGCCAAAAATTAATCTATGCCGCGATCAAATTATTTGCCAGTCAAGGGGTGAATGAAACTACGACTAAGCAGATTGCGGAATTGGCTCAGGTGAATGAAGTTACTCTATTTCGCCAGTTTGGGAATAAACATGGTTTGCTGCTAGCGGTGATTGAAGACGCTGATGTATTCGCACAATTAGGACAGAATTTAGTCACTGACTTACCGCCAGCGAGTAGCTTGCCACAAATGCTCAGAGAATATGCCAATACTTGTTTACAAGCACTAGAACAGACTCCGGCAGTGATTCGATCGTTAGTCGGGGAATCGGGGCAATATTCGATCGAGAATCGCCAAGGATTGGGACGCAGTTTCGATCGAGCAAATCGGCGAGTAGCCAAGTATCTAAAAACCGCCATCGGGGAATCGCAAGCAGATTTACAATTGCCTGTCGAGCAATTAGCTAGTTTATTAAATACGTTGTTATTTGGATATGCCACGATCGAGTTAACTAGTGAATTTCACGGGTTGTGGCGGAATAGAGAGGATTTTTTAGATAGAGTTGTCGCCTTATTCTTAGCAGGTGCAGTTGCTAGCAATAGTTCTCCATTAGTCTCAATTAATCTTGCTAATCATACAGAAATTTCCCTCGATTTACCTGGTTTGATCGTGCATCAGATCATGCTCCAAGCTAAAAAACACAGCTTACAGGCTTATGCGATCGTTTATGTGCTATTCGGCTCGGGATTGAGTCCGAGTGAGATTGCTTTATTGACTCGATCGAATCATATTAGCAGTAACGATCGACAGTTATTTCAAATTACTCAAGGATTGGTGCGTCAGGTTCCTGTCAATCAATGGATTTCGGGTAAAAGATACGGTTCTTATCTCAAAAATCCCCTGACTCAATGGCTCAGAAGTCGTAAAGATGCTCATTTGGCTCTATTTATCGATGCAGATGGAACTGCTTTAACTGAAGCAGGTTTGCGCCAACAATGGCAACAATTAATCGGTGAAACGATCGCGCCCACAGGTGAGCAACCTCGCATCGAACAAGCTCAATCCACTTGGTGCGTAGAAATGCTCACCAGAGGTTTAACTCTCGAAGCAATGCAGATCCTCACTGGATGGGAATCCAGTCAAGTTAAACCCTATGTCCGACGAGCACAAGAACAGGCAGTTTTAGCACAAGCCTTTCATCTCGACAGTACATCGAAGTAAGTGGATGGTGGATGGTGAATATTTGTTGATTTTAGGCTAAGGTAATTCCCAACAAATCCCGAATCCCGAACCCCGAATCCCTAATCCCGAACCCCTAATCCCTAATAAGAACACCAATCACTCCAACTCCCTGGGTATAACTTGGCTCCATCGATTCCTGCTAGATTGAGAGACAACAGATTGACACAAGCCGTCACACCCGAGCCACAGTAGACGATCGGCTCTATATCCGGCGAAATTGCCGTCCAACGCTGTTGTTGTTCCTGCACTGGTAAAACGAAACCTTCCGGTGTAGACACGTCTTGCCAGGGATAATTGACGGCACTGGGAATATGTCCCGCAATAGGATCGATCGGTTCGGTGTTTCCCAGATATCGATCGGGTTCGCGAGAGTCGATTAGTCGGTGAGCGGGTGAGTGTTGAATTGCTTTGACTCGATCGATATCGACAATCCATTCTGACTGAATTTGCGGCTGAAAATTACCCCGAACGCTGGTTTCTGGTAGATTCGCAGTTACAGCATAACCAGCTTCGATCCAATTACGATAACCACCGTCGAGTAGTGCGACTCGTTGGTGTCCGTAATAACGCAACAACCACCAGAACCGCGCCGCAAAAGCAAAGCGCGAATCATCATAAGCAACTACCAAGGTGTCAGAATTAATCCCCATTGCTGCTAATTTGTCTCCCAAGACTCGATCGTCTGGTAGTGGGTGTCTCCCTCCATGTACACCTGCTGGACTCGATAAATCGCGATTTAGGTCTAAATAGTAAGCCTCAGGGATATGAGCAGTTTCATACTGTTGTCTACCCAAATCTGGATCTCCTAGTGCAAATCGACAATCGACAATCTTCAGATCGAGTTTCGATCCCTCTGCCAAATAACTATCCAATGACGCTGCTGTGATTATTGGGGAAGTAACCATTCGATTAAAAATTTAAAGAGCATAATAATAGATGAAACTCACCATTAACCTTTCTGGTGGTGCTTTACGCTACGCTAACACACCCTACACAAGCAACTGAGTTCACTATTCACTTTCAACTTTCAACTTTCAACTTCCCAATCCGATAACCTTTCCCATAAATAGTCTGAATCAACTCCGGCGAACCTTTAACCTCAATTTTACGCCGTAGCAGTCGGACTAGAGCAGCCAGCACATTGCTATTTGGCGGATTATTTTCACCCCACAGATGTGCTTGAATTTGACCATGAGTGAGGACTTGTCGGGCATGTTGCATTAGATAACCGAGTAATTGGGTTTCCTTTTCCGAGAGTTCGATACTATGTCCGTTTACATAGGCAAGTTGATTGTCTAAATCCAATTCTAAATCGTCTACTTGAAGTTTAGATTGAGTCGGCTGGGGATCTAATATTTGCACCCGCCGTAGCAGAGCGCGAACTCTTGCAAGTAACTCTCGCAATTCAAAAGGTTTGACCAAATAGTCATCTGCACCTGCATCTAGCCCGATCACTCGATCGTCGAGGGTGTCTTTAGCTGTTAAAAATAATACTGGCGTAAGATCGCCTCGATCGCGTAATTGTTGACAAATTTCTAGCCCAGTCAAATGTGGTAGCATCCAATCCAAAATTAGCAGATCGTAATAACCTGCATTTGCCAAGTCATAGCCAACTAGACCATCTGTAGCGACGTTAACAGCATAACCTTCCCTGGTCAATAGCCGACTTAATGGTTCGGTCAGAGCAGGTTCATCATCAACCAGCAAAATTTTTATTTCCAGTTTATTACACACAGATGAACGATCCTGGCAAATGCGAGGGTATGATAAGAGCGGCTAGAGATCGATATTGCCCGTAATCGAAGTTTCTGTCTTCTTCATACTATAATTAACCAACCTCGAGATCGCCATCGCAAGTTATCTTTCCATTTTGACTAAAATATTATTGTAAGGTCAGAATGCGTTAGATTTTCGTAAACCCTTATATTCTCCTTAGTTCAAGGCGTAAGTTCAGGTTATGCAACCACCAATTCCCTTGGGAACATTGCTTCAACAGCGTTACCGCGTGACCAAAGTATTAGGTCAGGGGGGTTTTGGACGCACTTATTTGGCTCAAGACACTGGCTGTTTTGATGAGATGTGCGTACTAAAAGAATTTAGTCCCAACGATCGCGGTCGCGATGCGCTGAAAAAATCTAAGGAGCTATTTCATCGCGAAGCTCAGGTATTATACCAGATCGACCATCCCCAAATTCCCAAGTTTCGGGCCAACTTTGAAGAGCAAAAACGCCTCTTTTTGGTGCAGGAATACGCAGATGGGAAAACAGTTGCTAAAACTCTCAGCGATCGACTAAAAAATAGTCAAACCTTTGGCGAAGCTGAAGCAGTAGAGTTTCTCCAAAATATGCTACCCGTGTTGACTCATATCCATGCAATGGGCATCATTCACCGCGATATTTCTCCCGATAATATTATTTTTCGAGATCGAGATAAGTTACCCGTTCTCATTGATTTTGGCGTAGTCAAAGCAGGTGTAACACAACTAGAAGTTTCCACCCAAATTCACCAAGGCACGACTGTTGGCAAGGCTGGATACGCTCCAGGCGAGCAACTCCAAACAGGGGAAGCTTATGCCAATAGTGACTTATACGCATTAGCCGTTACAGTTGTCGTGATGATGACGGGACGAAAACCCGAAAGTCTGATTGACAAAAGTACCATGACCTGGAAGTGGCATCAATGGGTACCAACTCTCACCCCGTGGTTTGCCAAAATTCTCAATAAAATGCTCAGTCGGATGCCAAATAGTCGGTATCAGTCTGCTAATGAAGTCGCCCAAGCCTTGCGCTCGGTGTCGGACTTTGTTGGTTCGCCTGCCATATCAACCGATCTTAATCGGAGCAATTTTAGCCAACCCACTGGTACTGTGCGGCCATCCATGAGCTACGATAACAAAGAGTCAGTCCCCTTATCGCGAGTCAAGCGATCGACAACAGTTGGACCTAGTTATCCAGTCAAAAATATTCCGCAACAAAATCCACTGCGGGGGATCTTAAATACACCCTGGGGGATTGCCTTGAGTTCGGCAATCGTCGCATTTGTGGTGATTATTATCCCGATCATTTTGATTAGTCGATCGATGACGACTTCCAATACTTCTAAGACTCCGCCACCTATCACAACTCCGACTACCGCTCCTACCCCGCCAGTCTCAGCAAATCCAGCAACTCCAAACCCAGTCCCGATTGCTAGTCCCGATCCATCACTACCCGTTCCAGCTACCACACCTGTACCCACTTCAGTTGCCGCAGAAACTTTGGTGGTAGAAGTCGGTAAACTGTCAGTCAAAGAAGGTCCATTGAATCCAGCACAACTGACCGTTTTTAGTCTGAATCTGACCGCTGGACAACAACTCAAAGCTGCCTTGACTAGCACCCCGGCTGGTGCAACCATGAATATCCTGGCACCCAATCAGGCAAATGTAGATGTCTTTGCCAAAAATACAGTCAACTGGCAAGGTAATCTCCCGCTTTCTGGTGAATATCGGATCGAAATCGTCCCACTTCCAGGTGCGGTTAGTAGCAACTATAAGCTAGAAGTGACGCAAATCGCTCCAGCAACGACGAGTTCGCCGTCACCAACTCCAGTAGTTACACCAGCAGTTAGATAACCTCGACAGAAAAGGAGATGTAGCGACACAATGGATATAGATGATAAATTGCTCGATCCTCAAATATTTACTAACTCGTTGACAAAGCCCCTCCAAGAGAGCATCGATAGTTTAGGACTCGATCGCATCTCTCGTCATATCTTCATTTGTGCCGACCAGACTAAACCCCTCTGTTGCTCGAAAGCAGCTAGTTTAGAGTCCTGGGATTATCTCAAGAGCCGACTCCGAGCATTAAAACTCGACGCTCCCGATGCACCGCAGGGGTGTATCTTTCGGACGAAAGCCAACTGTCTGCGCGTCTGTCATCACGGCCCGATTGCAGTTGTGTATCCTGACGGTGTTTGGTATCATTCGGCTACGCCCGCAGTGCTCGAACGGATTATTCAAGAGCATTTACTAGGCGATCGGATTGTAACCGAATATGCCTTTGAGTTGAAACCGATGACTGACCTTGCGGCTGTCTCAAGAAGTGTTGAAAGCGATCGGCTAGGCGATAATTAGTAAGATAGTAATTTTAAGTGGGAGATCGATCGATGAGCAATCGGGATGGATTTGGTAGTGGATTTTGGTTGGGAACTTTGGTCGGCGGTGTCGTAGGCGGTATCGTTGGGGCTTCGCTCGTCAGTCAAAAAATGAATCGGATCGATGATGAAACTGAAAGTGGTAGATTATCGGGGGAAAGTGGCGAAAAAAGACCATTGAAGCCCAGTCGTCGTCGGACGCTCGATCGGATGGAAACCGCCCGACAGAGTTTAGATGATAAAATTAGCGACCTAAATAATGCGATCGATTCAGTCAGATCTTCACTAGGTCACGTTCCTGGCGATTCGATCGACGAACTCATCAAGCGTGCGGATGAGGACATCAATATTAAACCATCCGTCGATCCTCAGAATTAAGCAACACGCGCCGATCTAGTTGCTGTCGGTTAGTACGGTATGCCAAACCAGTCATAAGTATCAGTCGATCGGTTAAACTAATTGCAGCAGATTTTGCTTATACAATAATTTTTATGTATTTGTTATGAATAATTCGGCGATCGCACCATTACTAGTTGTCAGTCTCTCCAACTTCCTCAATATTTACTTAGTTATTATTTTTGTCCGACTTCTATTAACTTGGTTCCCAAATATTGACTGGATGCAGCAAGTTGTCGGCTTTTTGAGTCCAGTTACCGACCCATATCTCAATCTGTTTCGATTCGTACCACCAATCGGCTCGATCGACCTATCCCCCATTATTGCCATCTTTGCCTTGCAATTTGCGATGCAGGCTTTGACATCCCTCGCGCCAGCATTGACGAGTTTCTAATCGGTGAGATCCAATATATTTGGATTTTGGATTAAATTCAAAATCCAAATATATTGGATCTGTAGGGGTGGGTTTATGCAATCTAATGTCGATGTTACTATTCGATCTTAAACAAAACCCACCCTCCCACACTAGAATCTAAAAAGATCTCAAATGGGTTCTATAGACTATAGCCATTTATTCTCGTCCACTATTGTAAAATAGTCTTAGATACCATTCTGGTCTGTTTTTTATCAGCTTCTGAGAGATCTTCCCCACCTTGAAGAATGGTGGCGTTGGATTGCAGAACTGTAGCGGCGTTGGTATCGCCCATTTGCAGTGCTGTTTTGGCGGCGGTTTGAAGGAGGGTGGCTGCACCAGATCGATCTCCTTGTTGGAGTTTCAGCTCGGCGAGTTGGGTTTGACGATATTTAGCAAGAGCGAGAGTCTGTTGTTGGACGTTGCTTTCAACTACTGGTTGATGATTGCGGATGACGTTGACATTGACGCTGACGGGTGGGGTGAGGAGATCGGTTAAACCTTTCGCAGGGTCATCATAGCGGATTTGGAGAGTCGCAATCGATTGTTCGCCTTCGGCAAGTTGTCCGATATAGGTATTCACGAGGATTACCCGCGAGAGATCTTTCATTAAGTCGCCGAGGCGGACGATCTGGAGATTACCATCATCTTCGACGGCTAATTCGATCGTATCGGGAGCGACTTGAGCGACTGGTTTGAGTTCGGCGAGTCGAACTTTGGGCTTTAATTCTAGTTGGAGATAAGCATTCGTCAAACCGACTGATTGCATCCGATTGAAGATTCTGCCAAACTCACTGACTGCTTGAGCTGCTTCGGCAATATATGCTAGGGTACCTGCGGCGGTGTCGGCGATTTTTTCGAGAATATTTTGATTCCAATGTTCGCCAAATCCGAGGGTATTGAGCGTAATATTGCTCTCGGTAGCAAATCCAGCTAATTTAATACAGCGTTCGTTATCGCCATGTTCGTTTTCGCCATCGGTGAGGATAAATGCATGGGATACCCGATCCTGTTTACCTTCGATTAGTTGGGTAATACCTAGTTTAATCCCCGCATCGATCGCTGTTCCACCAGCAGCTTGCAATTTATCGATCCGTGCGAAAATATCTGTAGGATCGGTGACTTGTTGACAGGGTACGATAACTTCCGCCTCATGATCGAAGGCAACTATCGACAACCGATCTTCTGGTTTCAAACCACTAATTAACTCTTTCGCAGCTTGCTTGACAGTATTTAGCGGCGTACCTTTCATTGAGCCGCTATGGTCTAAGATCAAACATAAATTTAGCGGTAATTGCCGATCTTCTGGTTCGGCTAGTGCCGATACCTCGATCGAGATTTGACGTTGACTGTTCCCTTGACTAATATCTACCTGCGGATCGCTGATTACAGTTTCGAGCGCAACTTGCATCGGATTCAACTCCACATTTGTCGTGATTACTATTTTACCGCACTACTCCAAGAAACTGACCCTGTTCGATCGAACTTTGTCTCAAAATTAGCAATCGGGTAGGGGTAATTCATGAATTACCCCTACCCGATTGTCTGTAACTTTCAACTAGTTACAATCCTTCCAACGGTACTCCCAAAAACTGAGCTAAATTCGCACCCTGGGTTTCTAGTTCGGCGAGGGAAATTGGTTCGCCAACGCGAGTGAGGGGGATTTCGCGACGACCTTTGATTCGCACGTAGAGGGTGCGACGGGGGCTGAGTCCATCTCTGATATCGACTCGGACGGCTTGAGCGTCAGCAATCTTACTGACGAGTTCGATCCGGCGATTTTTACCTGGGAAACCATTGCGGAAAATAGTAATGTCGCCAGCTTCTCGATCGAACTTATTGTAGCCGCCACCGATGTCGAGGAGAATCGCGACCCATAAATAAGTAGCAAGCAGGGTTCCCGCGACACCATAGAATGTCATCGCGATGCCTTGGGGCATGAATATTAAGGCGGTAGGATTGCCGATGGGAAGTAAGTTGACTTGGAAGTAACTAGAGAGTCCAGCTAGCAGAAAACCAATACCACCGATGGAAACTATAATCGCCCAAAAGAAATTACTAAAGCGGCGCGAACCCAAAACGGGTTGAGACAAAACTGTCCGATCTACGTTGGATATTGTACTAGACATTTTGAATAATTAGTTTTGATATATTGAGTCGTGCGCGAGTATCTCTTACCCACTATCACCGATATCGGGAAAACTCGATCGAATCTCGCCGCAATTTTTACGCTTCTTCACTTAGATTCATGTTTGAGGATAGCAATTTTGCCCCTCCGCCTGCGCCGACCTTCAGCAGGTAACAACAGGTAATCTCGCTCGGTACGGATAGCTTGTAGATATCGATCGAATTCCGGCCAGTAGTCGCCTACTAAATAAGTCATGCATCTGATATCCTGTGGGCAGTAGCCGCTCGTAGCACCACCAGATAAATACGTAGTCAAGAACATAGAGTCGATCTTTAAAAATATCGTCGTCAACTGTCACCTTTTTATCCAGATACAAGCTCACGATCGACTATTCCCCAAACTCGCCAATTTTGGGACAGGAACTTAAAAAGGCTCGATTCCATCGTTGGTAAATACCAGAAATTTTTAAAACTATCCCGATCTGGTCTGCGATTATTTGAATAATAAAGACAAGTAGGTCGGCAGTTCGACCCAAAATTTATCGGCGTGTTTCAGAGCAAGACAATACTTCTTTTGGACTACAATTCTTAAGGCTGAAAATGAACGAGCCGCAAGATCGAGGGATAAAATTTCCCAATTATTTTTTTAGAGGGATATAAATTATTTGAATACTTACACTAAATTAGTTTTTAAAGTCTGAAAAATTCTGCAATAATAAGTTAAGTAAATGATTAATCCACCGTTAAAAGACGAACGAGCCTTCACTTTTTCAGAGTTTTACAACCAGCTCAATAAACTTGTTAATGCATTTTCTAACGATCGGAAGTATCCACTTCTGATGTTTGTTGATATCAGTTTGTTCGTAATCTCAATTAGTACGGCGATCGCTTTTGAATGTGGATTTGACCGCGTGCCCGCAGAAATATGGCATCAACGCAATTTTGTTGGATTAGAGATCGCCATTAAATTTGGATTGTTTTGGTGGTTTAGTATTTATCAACAAGTATTGCGATATACCAGTGGGGGCTTTATCTTCACAATTGCCAAAGCAGTATTAACTAGTTGTCTAGCGATTGCAGTTATCGATCGATCGACCATAGTTTCCACCATTCCAGCTTATGTCCTGCTGAATGATGGAATGCTCACTCTAATTCTTACGATCTCTTTCCGGCTGGGTATCCGGCTCATGTTAGGCAAAATGCGCCGGATTGATGATTTTGGTCGAGAAACTGGTGGCGTAATTATCTACGGGGCGGGCAATAATGGTTGCCTCCTCGCTCAAGTTTTAGCTGGAGAAAAGGGCAAAAAGATCGTTGGTTTTGTCGATGACAATCCCCATCTTCAAGGTCGAAAAGTTCAAGGTATTACAGTATATGCTCCAGCCGAGTTACTCAAACTCAAAGTCAGCATTGGTTTTGAGCAAATTCTCTTGGCAATGCCCTCGATCGATAACCAACGCAAACGCGATCTTACCCAAAGACTACAAATTCTGGGCGTACCGATCGAAACTGTACCGCGCATTAACGAACTTTTACGCAGTCATCTGTCCGTTAATCCCACCTGCGAGATCGACTTGGAGGATTTACTCGGTCGTAAAGCGATCGCCGCTCGTCCCGAATTACTTCAACACGATATCACCGATCGAGTCGTATTAGTTACTGGTGGTGGTGGTTCGATCGGTTCGGAACTCTGTCGTCAAATTGCCAAACAGCAACCAAAAATGCTACTTGTTTACGAGTTAAACGAGTTTGCGCTGTATCAAATGGACATGGAACTCAGCGAACAGTATCCCCGCCTGAACAAAATTGCTTGCTTGGGTTCTGTTACAGACAATCGATCTTTAAAGGGAATACTCAAGAAATATGGCGTAGATATTATTTATCATGCCGCAGCTTATAAACATGTCCCGATCGTTGAAGCAAATCCGATCTCTGGAATGGTTAACAATATTAATGGTACGCTGACTGCGGCTCAATGCGCGATCGATTGTGGCGTTGATAAATTCGTGCTGATCTCCACCGACAAAGCCGTCCGCCCGACGAATATCATGGGTGCAACCAAGCGCGTAGCTGAGTTGGTACTCCAAGCTTTAGCCGATCTGCCCACTCACGATACCTGTTTTACAATGGTGAGATTTGGGAATGTCTTGGGCAGTAGTGGTTCTGTTGTCCCGCGCTTTCGCGACCAAATCATTGCTGGTAAATCGATTACCCTCACTCATCGAGATATTACTCGCTACTTTATGACCATCCCAGAAGCGGCTACTCTAGTGATCCAAGCCGGAGCAATGGCTAAAGGTGGCGAAGTATTCCTGCTCGACATGGGCGAACCTGTCAAAATCTACGATCTTGCCGCCCAGATGATTCGCTTACATGGATTGGAACCCGACAAGGATATCAAAATTGAAGTGACTGGGTTACGTCCTGGCGAAAAAATTTATGAGGAGCTATTAATCGATTGCGATGCCGCTTTACCAACTGGACATCCCAAGATTTTCTGCGCTCGTGAAGCTAAATTAGCCTGGGATGAGCTATCACCTCAACTCACCAGTCTGCTGGGTGCCGCAGCCGATTGTGAAGTGACTGAATGTGTATCCGTGCTCCACGATTTAGTGCCTGAATATCAACCAATGGGACAATATGCTAAAGTTAAATCCGATCCAGCAGTGGCGGTATCGATGGCGGCATCTATTAGCGATAAGTTAAGAAAGTCAGAAATTTATCAGGAAGGGAAAAAAAATAAATCGAATAGCATGGTTAAAACCAAAGTAGGAGTTTAATACTAATGAGGTAATTATTAATTAGTTTAACTATGTCAATCGCCACCTTTTAAGGCTTTATTAAAATTCTGACGATAGGAACCATTGACAATATAGCAAACTGGCCAGAGCAGAGCTAAAACGATCTTGGTTGGGAGAGTACGTTGATAATTAGTCCGATTGAAGTTGCGCGAAAATTTCCAGACTCCATACCCGTATGCTCCAACTAAACCAATTACCACGAAGTTCATACGTCTTACCTAAAATCTTGCTTAATGACGGTTGTTACAGAATTGGCGGTGAAATTGCACTATTATGGCAATCTACAATCTATTTTAGACTAATTCCCGAAATTATCGAACGGCTAGTCGATCGCTAATGCAATCGAGCCTGGATATATTAATCTATGCGATCGCCTGAGGCACAGTCTCTAGAAATAGCAAACAATTAATGGTATGAGGGGAGATCCGATCTTTTCAGATGGATCGTTATTTGTGAAATGCTTTGGATGACTAATATTCAGAGCGATTTCACCCACTTTTCAGTTCGGGATCTAGTTTCCCCTGCCCGTAAAAATTTCGCTGTCAACTGATTTAAGATGTATTGGGTGAATACCCCCTAGAGAGAAGATATGCAACTGCGAGCAGTATTGATGGCTGGAGGTTCAGGGACGCGGTTGAGACCTTTGACCTGCGAACTACCCAAACCAATGGTACCAGCGATCGATCGACCGATCGCCGAGCATATTATTAATTTGCTCAAACGCCATCAGATTACCGAGGTAATTATCACACTGCACTATTTGCCGGAGGTGATCCAGAATTATTTTGGTGATGGGAGCGAGTTTGGGGTTAAAATTCACTATGCGATCGAAGCCGAACGAGCATTAGGTACAGCGGGCTGTGTCAAGAATGTAGAGGAAATTCTGGGCGGGACTTTTCTGGTGATTAGTGGAGATAGTCTTACGGATATCGACCTTACCAGTGCGATCGAGTTTCACCGTCAAAAAGGTGCTAAAGCGACAATTATTTTGACTCAGATTCCTTATCCTGTTGACTTTGGTGTCGTAATTCTCGATGAAAATCAACGCATTCGTCGCTTTCTCGAAAAGCCATCGGCGAGTGAAGTATTTTCGGATGCCGTCAATACAGGGATTTATATTCTGGAGCCAGAAGTATTAGACTATCTCCATCCCGATACCGAAGCCGACTTTTCCCAAGATTTATTTCCCCAACTTCTGGCTCATGATATCCCCCTGTACGGCTATGTCGCCGATGGTTATTGGTGCGATATCGGTCAACTCGACACCTACCGTGAGGCACAATATGACGCGCTGCGGGGTAAGGTTAAATTAGACTGGCCATTCCCTGAAACTAGCCCAGGAATTTGGATCGGGGCCAATACTTATATCGATCCGAGTGCAATAATTGAAGCTCCAGCGGTGATTGGTGCCAACTGTAAAATTGGGGCGCGGGTGAAAATTTCCGCCGAGACGATAATTGGTGATAATGTCGCGATCGGTCGCGGTGCCAATCTCAAGCGGCCGATTATCGGCAATGGCTCGATCGTTGGAGAGGATGCCCAGCTTCGGGCTTGTGTACTGGCGCGCGGGGTGAGGATCGGACGCGGTGCTCAAGTGCTAGAAGGGGCGGTTTTGGGGGCGTTATCAAATGTGGGCGAGGAAGCCCAAATTAATCCGAATGTGCGAGTTTGGCCAAACAAAGAAATAGAACCTTTAGCTGTATTGAATCTGAATCTAATTTGGGGACAAATTGCTCACCGCAATCTGTTCGCCCAACGGGGGGTTCAGGGTTTAGCAAACATCGATATTACCCCAGAATTTGCTGTCAAACTGGGCGCGGCTTATGGCTCTACCCTAAAACCAGGTACCCAAGTAACAGTCTCACGAGATCAACGAAATGTATCGCGAATGGTATCTCGATCGCTAATTGCGGGTCTAATGTCCGTAGGGATTAATATTCAAGACTTAGAAGCCACCGCTATCCCTGTCGCGCGGAAAATTATCTATGCCTTGCGCCAACGGCAAGACGAAGTAAATGTGATCGGCGGTATTCACGTCAGATTGCACCCCGATCGAATGGATTCTATCTTAATCGAATTCTTTGACGATCGCGGCATCAATATCTCCACCATGCAGGAGAAAAAAATTGAATCTGCCTACTTCAAAGAAGACTTACGCCGAGCGCGCATCCCCGAAATCGGTGATGTCAATCGCTTCTCGCAAGGGATGGAAATCTATAAATCCGCCTTCCAAAAACAACTAAATATCGATGCAATCCGTCATGCTGGCACCAAAGTAGTTGTCGATTACGTTTATGCCGTCTCTGGTGCCATATTGCCGATCCTGCTGTCCAAATTTGGTTGCGATGCAGTAGTCCTCAATGCCAGCCTCAACCAGATGTCCCTGACCGTCAATGAGCGGGAAGCCCTCTTAAACCAACTCGGACATGTGGTAGTCGCCCTCAAAGGCTCCTTCGGCGTGCAAGTCTCCGCCCACGGCGAACAACTCATCCTCGTCGATGAAGAAGGCGTACCAATTCGCGGCGATATGCTCACCGCATTAATGGTCCAAATCGTCCTCACAGCTTACCCTGGCGGTACCGTCGTCGTCCCCGTCCAAGTATCTAGCGCGATCGAACAAATTGTCCGTCGTCATGGCGGCAAAGTCAAGCGCACCAAAGCCAGTCCCACCGCTCTGATGGAAGCCTGTCAGCAGCTCCCCAATGTCGTCCTCGGCGGTAGCGGCGAAATGGGCTTTATCTTTCCCGAATTTCATCCTGGTTTCGATGCGATGTTCTGCATCGCCAAACTGATCGAAATGCTCACTCGTCAAGAACGTTCCCTCAGCAGCCTCCGTGCCGAGATTCCCCGCGTCTTTTATCGCAGTCACTCCCTCCGCTGTCCCTGGACGGCTAAAGGTGGCTTGATGCGGCATATTCTCGAAAATCATCAGCCCGAATATCTAGATACCGAAGATGGGGTTAAAATTATCAATTATCAAGACGATCGATGGGTATTAATTCTCCCCGATGCTGGTGAACCTTTAGTCCATATTTATGTCAATGGGAACGATCGCAATTGGGTCGATGAAACTATGCGCGAGTACCGCCAAATAGTCCAAGATTTTATCGAACAATATCGCCAAACTAGCGATTAAAATAAGTTGGGGATAATTAACAGTCGAGCGATGGAAGATTATCAAAACGCTTTTTTAGCACGCTACCAAGATACCGAAATATTCCATTGCTCTAGCAGGCAAGTTGCGGCAATACACTTTGGTGGGGTGACGGTTAATGATTACTCAAGTCGATTATTCTCGGCGACTTCATTGATAAGAGTTTGATTCTCCTAATCGTGATGTTCAATCTCGATTAAACATTTGGGTACGATCGCAATTCGCTGACAAGATTCGATCGAAACAGGTAATTGCAGTGAGGCTAGATCGAGTTGCGGCGCAATCTCAACAGATAGTGGTTGGATCTCGACTAGCTGCGTCCAGGATGCGCCAGTAGAGATCGGTTTGATCTGATGGCAAGTCGCTGTAATATAGGTCAGATCGATCGGGGTTAGTATCTGTTTCGAGAAATTTATCTATATTTTGTCTAAATCTACTTATTTACCCAAAACTTGAACCTTGTTGAGGATAGTGATATAATTCAAATACATTTGATTCATACAAGTTACCAGAGGCGATTAAAACGGGTTGCTGTAGATAAATTTAGATGTAGCTGTACGAATTGTGTCAGCAGCATTCGCCAACTAGTTCGATCGGGTACATTATCTGTCTAATACTAGGATTAATTTTCTAAATGTCCGATCGAATCACAATTATTGGTGCTGGTGCTTGGGGTAGTGCATTAGCTAAATTGACACAGATTAATGGATATGAGCCGACAATTTGGTCGCGAAATTGTGGTGAAGACTTACCTGATACAATTATCGATCGAGTAGCGATTATTGCGGCGGTGTCAATGTCGGGAGTTCGGGCCGTTATCGCACAATTGGAAGGATCGATCGAATCCCATCAAATTATCGTTACAGCGACAAAAGGATTGGATGCTCAAACCAATTTGACACCCGCACAACTTTGGAAAAATTCTTTCCCAGATAATCCAATTGTCGTCTTGTCTGGGCCAAATTTATCACTGGAAATTAAACAAGGATTACCTGCCGCGACAGTAGTTGCCAGTGATAATGCTGATGCAGCCACCAAAATTCAAGAGATATTTTCTTCCCCTAAATTTCGCGTTTATACTAACGACGATCCGGTGGGTGTAGAAATTGCTGGAACAGTTAAAAATGCGATCGCAATCGCGGCTGGTACTTGTGATGGTTTACAATTAGGCAACAATGCTAAATCGGCTTTATTGACGCGGGGATTGGCAGAAATTATTCGGATCGGGCAATATTGGGGGGGGAAACCGGAAACCTTTTATGGGTTATCTGGTTTGGGAGACCTTTTAACTACCTGTAATAGTCCCCTCAGTCGTAATTATCAGGTTGGCTATGGTTTAGCTCAAGGGAAAACCCTAACTGAAGTTTTAGCCGATCTACAAGGAACGGCAGAAGGAATAAATACGACTAAGGTATTAATTCAGATTGCCGATCGAAATCAAATCTATATGCCGATTGTGGTACTAGTCGATCGATTATTGCAAGGACAGATTACCGCGCCAGAAGCAATTATCGCATTAATGTCACGCGATCGAAAATCAGAATACTGAGGGGGAAGAGGGGAGCTAGGTGCGGGCAGTTAAGAAAATACCAAAACTTTAAATTCCCAACACAATAATACATCCCCGCTCCCCGCTCCCCGCTCCTCACTCCCCCCTTTCCCCATGAGTCAATCGCTAGAAGATTCGGAAAATTTAGCAAGTACAATCGAGGGTTTTAATACGATTCAATCGGAGCAAAATTATCAAAAGGCTCAGAATAGTTTACGGCAAATTTTAGTAAATTTAGATCTGAGTCAGCGGGAAAGAACTGGATTAGAATCAGAGATTGCCGAATTGAGTAATATGCTGATTAAGCTCGACCGATCGGTATTTCAAGTAGCTGTATTTGGACTGGTGGGACGAGGTAAATCTTCGCTGCTGAATGCTTTAATCGGTCAGGAGATCTTTCAAGCGGGTGCTTTGCATGGAGTGACACAAGAACGCCAGCAGGTGGTTTGGGAAGTTGATAATTGGCAAGATGAATTCGATCTAGATAAAGACACTCCAGCTACTTTACAAGAAGCGATCGAATTTATCGATACTCCAGGTATCGATGAAGTGGCTGGAGAAGAGCGTCAACGACTTGCCCATGAAATTGCAAGTGGAGTAGATTTAATTTTATTTATGATTGCGGGAGATATTACCGAACTCGAACTACAAACTCTTTCCCAATTGCGAGCTGCTGGCAAACCAATTTTACTGGTATTTAATAAAGTAGATCGCTATCCCGATCGCGATAAGCTAGCCATATATGCCAAAATTCGGGACGAGCGTGTCAAAGAAATTCTCAGCCCGAATGAAATAATTATGGTAGCCGCCGCACCAGTTGCTATGCGTGCGGAACGACGGGAAGATGGCAGTATGGGCGTGAGTTATCATCCAGGTAAGCCCCAAGTCGCTGAATTGAAGTGGCGCATCGTGGAAATCCTCCAACGCGAAGGTAAATCCCTAGCCGCGCTCAATGCGATGTTAGCAGCCGATCGCATCCAAAAACACCTAATCGATCGCAAGATGGATAGTCGGGATGAAGCCGCAAATGATATTATCTGGCAATCGGTCATGACTAAAGCGATCGCGATTGCGCTCAATCCAATTACTGCTGCCGATATTATTGCAGGTACGGCGATCGATATCGCCATGATTATCCGACTGTCTAAATTTTATGGGATTGCGATGACTCGATCGGGTGCAAATGGGCTGCTCCAGACGATGGCAATGGGCATGGGCGGGCTGACAATTAGCGAATTTGTCGCTAACCTCGGATTGAGTGGAATCAAAGGCTTGCTGGCCATTCTTGCCCCCGCTACTGGTGGAATTAGTATCGCGCCTTATACTGCTATTGCCCTGACTCAAGCTAGTATTGCGGGAGTCTCCACATATACGATCGGTCAAGTCACCAAAACTTACCTAGCTAATGGTGCATCCTGGGGGGACAATAGCCCAAAATCTGTCATCACTCAAATTCTTGATACGATCGATAAACATTCGATTGTCGATCGTATTAAACAGGAATTAGGGAATAGAGGGTAGGGGGGAATGTTGCTGTGCAGATCTTTACCCCACCCCAGCCCTCCCCTTTACAAGGGGAGGGAGTAAAGCCCCATCGCAACTTTAAGGGATAGCCGAAGTCAGTTTTTAGTAGCTCGCCAGATTTTCAGAGTTCGATCGAGACTGGCGGTAATTAGGAATTGTCCGTTAATTTGAAAGACGATCGATTTGACAGCATTTTGATGCGCCTGGAAACTATTAATTAATTGCTTGCTATCGACATCCCAGAGGTTTACCATGCCATCCATTGAGCCAGAGGCGATCGTTTTACCATCGGGACTAATTGCGACGGCAAGAACGGTTGCTTGATGTCCTTGTAAGATATGACTATTGGGTGTTCCCAATTGGCGAACTCGGACAGTGCGATCGTTACTACCGCTGATAATTAGTTGTCCATCTCGACTAATTGCTAGAGCATTGATCGGTTGTTCGTGAGCTTCAATTGTCTTGAGTAGTTGTCGCTGTTCTACATCCCAGAATCGGATCGATCGATCGATACCCGCACTAATTAATATTTTGCCATTTGGCATAAATTGCATCGCCATTATGGCCTCTTCATGCCCACTGAGAGTAGAGATAATTTTACCTGTAGCGGTATTCCATAAGCGAATACGACGATCTGCAGCACCGCTAGCTAAAATGTTGCCATCGGGACTAAATCGAACGCTATAAACAAATCCATGATGACTATCGACACTACTAAAATCTGCGTGCAATTCTTGCAGTGAATTAATTACTGATTCTCGGCGGCGGAGTTGGACGCGGCGATTTTTATCACCACTGGCAATTTGGATGCAGTTGGGACTAATTGCTACTGCATAAATTGGATAATGATTGCAGTAGGTGGCGATTGGTTGTTGGGGCATCATTAGGTTCCAAACTGCTACAGTTCCACCATCGTCACCGCTAATTAAATATTGACCGTTTGTTGAAATGTCGATCGCATTAATTGGCTTACTATGCCATATCGAGAGATGGTCTTCTTGCCAATTAGAGTTAGGTTTAGGTGTGGGTATTGAGATACTGACGCTCGGCAAATCTAGTTCGATTAATGGGGTAATATTCGGCTGTTGAAAGTTGAGCTTTAGTTCGGGTAAATAAGTGACTGCTGAGGCGATCTGAGACTGCGGAGGATTAAGATCGATCGCCATATAATTTCCATGTAATGCCTCGATCGCATCTTTGGCACTTGGATATCGATCGATCGGTTTAGGTTGGATTAATTTATCTATTACCGCACCTAATTGTGGGTCGATCGGATCGGTCAAACTTTCTTTCCAAATCCACTCGCCTCGATTATCATCGAATAAGGTAAATGGTGAAACACCAGTTAATAGATGCAGACAAGTTACACCCAAACTATATAGATCGCTGGAAGGGTAAGCCCTGCCCCATCCTTGTTCTGGGGACATAAATTCAGGTGTACCGATTGTCGTTCCCTGCATTTGAGGATCTGTGGTTGCCACTTTTGCTGCACCAAAATCGACTAAATACAACTGACGATTATCAGCACGTCGAATAATATTTTCTGGTTTAACATCGCGATGAATAAAACCGCGCTGATGAATATAATCTAGTGTTGGTAAAATAGACAGTAATAATTCTTTGGCTTGGGCTGTTGAAAATTTACCCTGTCGTTCCAACTCAGTTTTGAGATTTTGACCGTCTATAAATTCTTGGACGAGATATTGCCGACCATCTGAGGTGATAAAATAGGCAAGTAACTTAGGAATATTCTGATAATCTAACTGCTCTAAAGCACTTGCTTCTTGAGTAAATAATTCAGCCGCTTTCTGGGCTGCAGTGGCTCCTTCCATTTGCGGAAAAAACTGCTTGATCACACAAAATGGTTTAGATGGTTTGTCCTCGTCGATCGCTTTAAATGTTCGCCCAAATCCACCTTGTCCAATCGGTTGAACTGCTAAATATCGATCGCGCAATCTCAATCTCCCACCACAATTTCGACAAAAGTTACTCTGAGGTGGATTTTCTGGGTGCAAGCAACTAGGATTGAGACAGTAACTCATTGAAATAAGTCGTAAGTCGTAACTCGTAATTCGTAAGTAGGAACTAATTTAAATCGACTTTTAGGAACTGATTTAAATCGACTTTGTGGCAGCGGAGATTTTTTGCCACCAGAGATGTAATGGGTAGTAGAGGATTGGCATCCACAAGCCGCTCAGGATGGCGGCAATTAAGATGACTGGAGATTGATTCGTCCACAGATAACTAAAGCTGTCAAAACTGGCTTCTGGCGATTGCTCGATCGCTATTTGTAGTAGATATTGCAATCCAGTCACCAATTCACTGACGATCGTCAGCAGCAAAGCAGCAAGACTAACTGACAAAATTGTATCATCTAGATAGCGTCGCTTGTGCAGCCAAAAAGTTAGCACGCCAACAATAGTCAAACTCAACACATGAGTGGGCATCGTCCCCAGTGTGGTTGTAGCCGGAAAAGTCATCCCATCCTGAATCAGTCCAAGCACAATCCCCGCAGTCGTGGCGTGCCAAATCGATCGACCCAGACTCCAAACGATCGTCCACATCACCAGCCAGCTTGGGCCGACTCCTAAAATTTCCATCCCAGGAAAACGGGTAGGCAATAGTAATAAGCATAGACCGACCGAACAAATGACGATCGATAAATCGAGTCCAGTCCGAACGAGAGGATTTAAATTAGCAATATTCATATCGATCGATTTAACCTTTATGCTCCTGTAAAAACGTTACCATTCACTATTGACTATCCACTAAACTAACGTGGTTTGGTTGGCGGCGCAGATGGAGCAGTCGTAACTGGGGGTTTAACTGGAGTCGCCTCAACTGCATGAGGATTGTGAGGATGAACTGTCACCCATTCCAGATTACCTAGTGGGGCCGTAAATTCAACGATCGCTTCTGGTGCGGGTGATTTATTTAAGTTAGTCTCAATTACTCTACCCACAGCCAAACCGGTCGGGAATAACTGACTTACAGCAGAAGTCGAAACTACATCACCTTTTTTAACCAGCGGACGTTTATCAAAAAACTGTAATACGGCTTGGTTGGTACGGGTTCCTTGCAGAATGCCCATATTCCGAGTCCGACTGATGAGAACGCCCATCCGACTATTGGGATCGCTGACTAGTAACACACGGCTGGTATGTGGGGATACACTCACAACTCGACCGACAACCCCACCAATCCCGACAACAATGTGGTCGATCGCAATTCCATCGCTACTCCCGCGCCCAATTACAACTTGTTGCCACCAATTATCAGCACTACGGAGCAAGATTGGTGCCAGAATTCCTTTATTAGGGACTGACGCGCTATAACCTGCTAATTGTTTGAGTTGTTGATTTTGATTCTTCAATTCTTGCAACTCATTTTGGAGTTGCTCTACCCGAGCGGTTTTGAGCGAGTCTATCTGGCGAGCTTTGGGCTGAAATGTTTCAGACAGCGCATTATACGCTTCAAATACTAGCGCATTCTGAGTTTGCAACACTAGATACGTAACACCGATGACAGTTCCGAATCCTGCTAATTTTAGGGCATTTTTATCCCACCAGCGGCGCAAAGTAAACATAGTTCGTTGCTTGTTTTTTGTTGTTTGTTGTTAATTAATTAATAATGAGAATTAGGGTGTTGGGAATACCTAAATTTTCCCTCCACCCATACAATTGACTAGTACTAATCGGCGCAAGTTAAAGGACTATTTTGTAATCCCGAATCCCGAATCCCGAATCCCGTCCGAATATACGCCCAAGACTACTAGAGACTGCGCGATCGACCGCTGAAGACTCGATCCATCTGTTTGAAGTTTTCTAGCACTTTACCAGTACCCAGGACTACGCAGGTGAGCGGATCGTTGGCAATATGCGTCACAATCCCCGTTTCATGACTGATGAGCGTATCGATGCCTCTGAGGAGAGCACCGCCACCTGCCAACATAATTCCCCGATCGATAATGTCAGATGCTAATTCCGGCGGAGTCCGCTCTAGCGTGCGCTTGACGGCTTCAATAATCACTGACAGGGGTTCCGACATACTTTCACGAATTTCGGGGCCTTTGATCGTCACTGTGCGGGGCAATCCCGACAGGAGATGCAAGCCGCGAACTTCCATCGTAATATCGTTATCCTCTGGCATTGGATAGGCAGAACCAACTTGGATTTTGATTTCTTCGGCTGTCCGTTCCCCAATTACCAGGTTATGGACTTTCTTCATGTAATTGACGATCGAGTCGCTCAATTCGTCACCAGCAATCCTTACAGACTCACTGATCACCGAACCTTGCAAACTCAGTACGGCAACTTCTGTCGTCCCCCCACCGATATCGATAATCATATTTCCAGTCGGTTCGGACACGGGTAAACCCGCACCAATTGCCGCTGCGATCGGTTCGTCGATCAGGAATACTTCACTAGCACCTGCTTGGAGTGCTGCATCCATTACCGCTCGCCGTTCTACCGCAGTTACGCCACTGGGAATCCCAATTACCAACCGAGGTCGAATTACATTACTACCTTCATTCGCACGGGTAATAAAGTGTTTTAGCATCACTTCTGCCGTGTCGAAGTCAGCAATCACACCATCGCGCAGGGGGCGCAGCGCAATTACATCACCAGGGGTTCTCCCCAACATTTTTTTGGCTTCGGCACCTACAGCTAGTGGCATTTTAGTCTTTTGGTCCATCGCCACCACTGAAGGTTCTGCCAAAACAATGCCTTTGCCACATACATAGACCAGTGTATTGGCAGTTCCCAGGTCCATACCCATATCCCTGGATAAGGAAAAGCGATTAAAAAAACCCACGCGCTTCTTTGCCCCCAAATTGAAGTAATAATCGATCGAATATACCGCGAACTGTGATGAAAGACACGGTGTCCTCCACTGTGTCAATAGAAGATGTAGGATTTGCCTATTGTTCCCTAGAATCGATCGTTTATTGAAATCGCCAAGTTCCCAGTTCTCAATCTACATGCTCTCGGTCGCAGCTCTCTGAAATGGAAAACACATCGCCTTTGTTAAGACGAGGCTTCCCTCCATTGCGTGAATCTTATTACTTTTTGCTTCGTTCGTCTAGTTGCGATCGCCGACAGATTAGACTGCTGGCGTAAGCCATCTTCTAGACCCGACAATCTGGCAATAGAGCTTGGTTTGCGACATTTTACAGCTTAACAATCGAGTCGATCGACTAGCCGATCGACCGAACACAAACGTAAAATGTTTATAAAATCCAGTGAGATGACTTACGGGTGGGGTGTGGGGGTGTTGGGGTGTTCCTTTCCCCCAGTCACCCAGTCACCCCGTCGCCTAGTCCCCCAGTCTCCCCAACTCCCCTACTCAATCTGGAGATCGATTATTAATCCAGTGCCACCATTGAATCAGAGAGCGGGCTAAAACTAGCGGTTTCAGTTCGATCGCATTTTGTGATAATAAATCTTGGGTAATATTAAAGGCTGCATATTGCAATCCCAAGAAACTATCTACAGGTGCATAGTAATTACCTAAAGTAATCGACCCAGATGCATAAATTTTGCCCGATTGATTTGCCAGCTCTGCTAATTCAAAATTAGGTGTGACAGTGAGTCTACCTAGATGATTGACTGGTAACTGATATTGCCGAACTAAATCCTGTAATAATGGACTTGCCATAATTGGAGCATCTACAGCAGTTGCATCGATAATAAAGTCTGATTCTAAATTGATTTCACTTTTGACTCCCGATGATTGTAACGCAGTAATTGCGCCACTCCGAGTTGCATTTGGAATGACTTCTCGAACTTCTCCATACACGATCTGATACCAGCCTTTATTGATACCCCCAGAGATGATTTTCTGCCAGTCGGGACGATTCATCGTCGTTACCCCACCCCAATCGGCGAGTAAGTGCTGACGTTGTTCTGGGGTAGCCGTTTCGAGGATTGTTTTATACTGTCCGCCCCAGGCAGATTTAGGCCAATTAAAGGGCTGAAATTCATAATTGTGTTCGACTTTGCGCTCGGCTAAACCGTATTTATTTCCTTCTACTTTGGCAGAGCGGAGTAATTGAATTACCCTAATTTCTACTCGCTCGTTGTTCCGTCGCAATGTATAGAGTTTTTGTAAGATGCGGGCGGCGGCCATTCCCGTTCCACGTAATAGTACGGTGCCCCCATATGTGGCTAAAGATTCATAAATATGTTCGTGGGGTTCGTAGGCATTTACGACTGTTTTAAAATCCTGCGTGCGATCGCGATAAGCTTGTAAATCTGGCAAAAATTGTAACGCGGGATAACCAGTAGCAATATGCACGTAACGGGCGATCGTACAAGCATAATCAGTCGGTTGCTGACAGGTATACACGATCGCATATCGACCGTCGGTAGTCTTGCGAATTGCCTGGACGTGAGCTGTCCGAATCATTTTTCGCCAACTAATCCGCGCTGCTTCTCGATCGATTGCCGCAACAACATCTCCAGATTTGGGTGTATAAGTATTCGCCAATATCGGCTCGGTAAATACTTGCCAGAGATGACTCAATCCCGATTTTAATTTCCCCTTAGCGATGTCCCTAATTGCCTCCAAGGTCGCATAATTGGGAAAACCCCAAAGATTGTCGGGGCAAGCATCCGCTGGGGATCTGAGCCTTTCCTGGGGCACGATCTGGGCATTGAGACAGAGTTGCTGGTAGCGTCCGTAGGGTTGCTGCTCCATTCCCAATACTCGCACTCGATCGGTACTCACCCCGCAAACTCGAAGTAAATCTACCCAAATAAAACTTCCCAAACCACCGCCAATCGTCGCATATTCTACTTCTTCGACAGGTAATCCAGTGGCATGGATGGCTTGAGGTTCGATCTGTTCCTGGAGGAAGATCGGCGGTAAACAATTGTTAACTGGAATTACGGGTGGTGGCGTGATGCGGGGATCTGGTCGATTGGTGACAGAATTAAATCTAATCTGAGATGGAGTTCGTGGCGTAGTACTAGGGAGTGAGACGGCAATTTGGTAATTGCCGATTTGGATCGTATCTCCAGGCTCGATTGGACTCTGAGTCTGGGGGATACCGTTTACCAGTAGTCCATTACTACTACCTCGATCGACAATCGTCAGCCGATCTTGCTGGATCTCGATCGAGGCATGATAGCGAGATACCTCTAGACTATTTAACACAATCCGACACACTCTCTGACCGTCTAGAATGTCAGGAAGTCGCTCAAATTCTCGCCCCAAAGCAATCGGGACATTTAACAGGGGTTCTTTCTGTTCTCCTGTTGCTGGATCTTCCCACATCAAACGGATTTGCACGATCTATCGATTGAGTGTTTATCGATCGATCTTAGCAGGATGAGCGATCTTTTGGTCGATCGATCACATATCAAGATTCAAAGGCTTCTTCAAGAAGTCGGTAGTCTGTCGTCGCTTAACGAGTTTGTCCATGCTATCAACTCCATATCAAATCTTGTTGATTTTGTTAACATATGAAAGAGCGAACTCCAGATGAAAACCTTGTCCAGAAGTTAGCGGCTGGTAAGTTATTTAGAATAGTCTCATTCATACAGAGCTTCGTTCATCTCTGTGCTTATATCGCATCTTTTGTCAAATTAATCATCATCGAAGCTGGTGGGTATTACGACATTGGCTTAATGATTTTTATTGGCATCACGCTTCTGTCCATGCCATTATTTTCAATTTCTTGGTGGCTGATTCAACACAGTTTAAAAATATCCAAGAAAAAGAGATTTTGGGGATATTGTTTCGACTTCTCTGCCTCAATTTGGAGTATTTTTATAATAAAATTAAGTTATTTTATGTAGTAGAACGTAGGGTGCGTTAGCGACAGCGTAACGCACCTTTAATTGATTTTCTTGGTGCGTTACGGCTATGCCTAACACACCCTACTCAACTAAAATTTAAGCTTAACACCTAAAACCTCTTACCCCAGCGCAGATCGTGTTAACAATACGGGACATGGTGTTTTGACTCGTACATAATCAGACATGGAATTGCCTAATAAGCGATCGAGATCTGGTAAACTTCTCGCTACAGAAGGACGGCGTTCGGGTGAACCAATCATCACGAGATCGGCGTGAAATTCTTCAGCAGCTTTACAAAGCTCCTTGCCAGGATTGCCCCCAGCGACAATACATTTATAGGCTACTCCTTGTTTTTTTGCTTCATTAATAGCCGGCATAAATACAGGATCTTTTTCTGGGTTAGTCATTGCATCGGCTGCTTTCTGGTCTCCTTTAATTTGAGTTAAAAGTAGTTGACTACCCTTAATATCTCGCAAGAAAAATAGTGCTAGTTTGAGAGATTGTTGGGCGGGGATAGAGTTGTCATATCCGACCATAATTCGATTGATGTGTTTGATATTAACATCATCGTTTACTAGCAACATCGGGCGAGAAGTGAGTTGAAAGACATATTGACTGACAGAGTTGGAAAGGATCGACTCTAAACGACTCATGCCGCGCGAACCCATAATAATCAAATCGACATTTTCCTCCTCAGCCACTTGACAAACAGTATCCTTAGGATCGCCTTGTTTTAGTCTGACATTAACTTTCGCAGGTTCTAGCTTGAGATACTCGATCGCATCAGCGAGAATTTTTCCGCCAGCAGTCAGCTTTTCTGCCATTAGGTCGGCGGTGACTTGGGGCGACACTACGTGTAGAATTGTGACATCTGCCCGCTGAATGGAAGGAATTTCCATCAGCATTTTTAGCATCTGCTCACATTTTCCTAATCCAGCGACGGCGATTAAAATCTTCTGAATCATTGGTATATTATCCTATCTGAATTCTGATAATTAGCTGAAGAGAACGCAATCTTAAATTATTGGTGGGATGGGCATATTGCCATTATGTAAATTACCAGCCCGATCTGCGCTTACGACTGAAAAGTAAGACTACTGTAGTCTAGGGTCGCGGACTCATTAATTGATATACTTTTGATTCTGCACTGATATCGGACTCAGGCTGTCTCGATCGCAATATTTTTTAACGTCAAGGATCTAGCTAGTGAATACAGATCTCGATCGTTATAATTTAAACCTGAATCTGTTACAGCTATCGATCTAAAGTATAAACAATGTTGTCTTGGTATCAAAAGACTTGATTCCGATCCTGATGATGAGGATAATTTATATAACTCAATCACGAAAACCAAGGTGTTAATTACAGATGTAAATCGATTGGTTAGAAGCTATATATATGAATAAAACTGGTATAGTCAGCTCTGCCGATAACTTAGAGTATATAGATGTCGTCCGTGGCATCGCAATTCTGCTGGTAATTCTCATTCATACGAGCAAGGAAATTAATGGACTACCTGAATGGATCTTTGCTATTGGCGACTATGGACAAATGGGCGTACAACTTTTTTTCATTGTGTCTGCTTACACCTTGTGTTTTTCATATACTAGAAGGAAACAAGAGGATAAGGCATTGATTTCATTTTTTATCAGAAGGTTTTTTAGAATTGCCCCGCTATACTATCTAGCAATTATTGGATATTTTCTGTCGGAGCCACTTACCTATATTTTAGCAAAAAATAGGATGCCGTATTCTCAGTACAATTTTGAAAGTATTGCTGCAAACATTTTATTTATTCATGGATTTGTGATATCGGCAAACAATAATGTTGTACCTGGCGGATGGTCGATTGGGGCTGAAATGGCTTTCTATCTTGTATTCCCAATGTTATTTACTTTATTTTCCTGGGCTTATAAACAGCGAGGGATGATAGCCTTATATGGTTTGGTAGGATTTTCCGTGTTGCTAAATATCACTATTCAGTGGACAATTCGGGAATTTTTCTTGTTCATGGAACCTTTTCAAGGTCGGATGACGATCGAAAGCAATCCCTTTATTTATTGGAACTTCATCAATCAGCTACCAGTATTTTTAATTGGAATGACAATTTTTTTTAGTCATCAAAATAGAGTAGTAGTGATATTTTCGATCCCCATCCAAATTGAAATTTTTATTTTTCTTACAACAATTTCTGTGAAAATATTCCAATACAAGCAGGATTTAGTGTTGATGTTTATTCCCGTTTGTGCAGGAATATCATTTGGGTTTTTATTAAATATCTTACAAGAGTTAAAATATTCAAATCGGCTGCTGGAAGGAATCGGGCAAGTTTCTTATTCAATGTATATAGTACATTTTATTTTTGCTTTGTATCTGGCTCCAAAGGCTATAGATAAATTACCGAAAACAATCGATCCCCATCTATTGTTACTTTTCTCATTTATCTCAGTGACAAGCTTGACCTTTTTGGTTGCTATATTTACCCAAAAATATATTGAGGCTCCAGGTATTAGACTGGGGAAAATAATTATCTCCAGGCTGTAATATTTAGATATCTGTTAACTTAGCAATTTTTCACTAACGCCAATGATTTCGATCGATTGTCTCAGTCACAAGTTTACAGATATCCAAGCCATTATTTTTGATAAAGATGGCACCCTAGAAGACTCTGGGGACTATCTGCGCAATGTCGCCCAGAAACGAGCACGACTGATTGACGCTCAAATTCCAGGTGTGGGTGAACCGCTGCTGATGGCGTTTGGCGTGAATGGACTGACTTTAGATCCAGCCGGATTGCAAGCAGTGGGTAGTCGGCATGAGAATGAAATTGCAGCAGCAGCGTATATTGCCGAAACAGGGAGAGGTTGGAGCGCGTCTTTAGATATTGTACGCGGAGCTTTTACCGAAGTCGATCGAGTGATGGAATCTACGCCAGCGGCGATGTTTCCTGGCTGTCAGGAATCGATCGAATCCTTCGCTGCTGCGGGGATTAAACTAGGGATAGTCTCGGCGGCGACGACGAGCCAGGTTGTTAATTTTGCTAATTATCACAAGTTACAATCTTACTTCCAGATCCTGTTAGGTTCCGATCTCCAATTTGCCAAACCCGATCCGCGCTTATTTCAATTTGCCTGTCAGGAACTGGGTGTAAATCCAGCTCGAACCTTGATGGTTGGCGATAGTAGTTGGGACATGGCAATGGGGAGTCAAGGCGGCGCAGCAGGCTGCATTGGCATTTCCTGGGGTCGATCTGGAAAGCCTTTGGCGATGGCTGATATCTCGATTTCTAAATTGTCAGAATTAAATATTAGCTAGCTGCATCGAAGTCTAGGGTAGGCGCAATGCCCCTACCCTAGACAGACTTCGAGGATACCCTAATTTTTGACTTAATTTAATGATGTTTTTTGTCGATCTCTCCTTCAAAAGGTTGGATACCTGTTGCGGGGTATTTATTACGATCGAGTCCGAATATTCTCGCAGCCGCCTCAGAAAAATAACCGATGAATTTGTCTAGCATGGTGGCAATTCGCATAACTTACGCCCCTGCACTAATATGGGTTAATAATTAAGTCTTCGATACTCTCAATTATAATCCTTCCATTTCAGGAAGATTGTTAATGTTATAGATCTTTAAATTAGTGGATAGTGAATATTGGTTAGATCGATCGATTATTTATATTTGCGCAGATATTAATTAACAATTCATAATATCTAAAACAAACCTAACTACAAGCTCTTTCTATCCACTATTCACTATTACAGCACTCCTTTAGAACTAGGAATAGTTCCCATCCGTCGCAGATCGGCTTCAGTTGCCATCCGCATTGCTCTGGCAAACGCTTTGAAGGTGGCTTCGAGGATATGGTGAGAATTAATGCCATCCAATTGACGAATATGGAGCGTCATCAGACTGTGATTGACCACAGCTACAAAAAATTCTCGGACTAATTGAGTATCGTAAGTACCGACGCGCTGAGTGGGAATTTGTAATCCATAACTAAGGTGGGGACGACCGGAAAAATCGAGGGCGATTTGCACCAGGGCTTCGTCGAGAGGGGCGACAAAATGACCGAACCGCACGATCCCCTTGCGATCGCCTAATGCTTTCGCCAGAGCCATCCCCAGTGTGATTCCCACGTCTTCATTAGTATGGTGATCGTCGATTTCGATATCGCCTGTAGCGGTAATGTGGAGATCGAATAAGCCGTGGGAGGAAATCTGGTGCAGCATATGATCGAGAAAGGGAATTCCCGTCTGGGCGTGGCAAATTCCGGTACCATCGAGATCGATTGTCACTGTGACATCAGTTTCGCCAGTTTTACGATGAACTGTGGCAATTCGGTTTGACATGAGAGGAAGAGAGGTAAGGAGCGGGGATGTTAATGTACTGTTACCGTCAAATGGTCGGTATTTAGGTATTTGCATTGTATCATTCTAGCCCCACCCAACACCCCCACACCCCAACACCCCCACACCCCAACACCCCTTGTAAATTTTCTGGCAAGATTTGGGAATGATAGGGAAGGTAATCTTCAGATGCAATGGAATCGGTAGATGAGTGGAATGTCGATAGGTGATATCTCGATCCCAGGGGAAACATTGCCACTAATTCCGTACCAATCACAGGATCTCGCTCGATTAATCGAATCTTTTCGCCAACAGCAGGTGAGTGGTACTTTACAGTTAGAGGTAGAGGCGCAGCCTGGTAAATATTGGCAGCGAGTCTTGATTTGGTATAAGGGTGAAATCACCTATGGTGGTAATAAATTAATCGATCGTGGCGAACTGATTAGGACACTCGTCCAAAAGTTTAAGCCAGAATATGCACAATCGATCGAGGGTTGGCTGATCCAACAACTAGTTCATCCTCATTCAAGCCGAGAGCTGTTAACGTTTTTGGTGCAGAAACAGGTGTTGAGCTGGGAACAGATCGAGGGTTGGGCGCAAGGACAGACAGTTTTTGTGCTCGAACAAGCAATTAGTTTTGCGGGTAAATATCGTTTTACCCCACAGTCAAAAGTTGACTTTTATCATGGTTCGCCAGGATCTGGCTTGAACTGGAATCAGTTGATGGTAACGGTGAATACGCGCCAGCAGTATTGGAGCAAAATTAGTAGTTTAATTCCAGGGATTGCTGCCGTTCCGCTCCCGCCGACTCCAGCGATCTTGGCCAAGATCGTCGAAGCAGCTATCAAACAACATTCTCAAAAATGGTTTGATGGTCAAAGAACGATCGTCGATATTGCGAATCTGCTCGATCGAGATCCGCTCCAAGTGGCTCGTTCTTACGCTCAATGGGCGCAAATGGGGTGGATGCAGTGTCAAAAGCCAATCGATGTCGTGGTGGAGCCGCTAGCCCCCATAGAATTGCCGATCGTGCTGTCGGTAGATGATAGTCCGATCGTCCAAACTCGCATTAAACGAGCATTGAGCGATCATTGTGAGGTGTTACTGGCAAATGATGCGATGAGTGCCTTGCATTTATTGGCGCGCCAGCCGGTGGATCTATTGTTGCTAGATGTAACGATGCCGGGGATCGATGGGATTGAATTGTGTCAGACCTTGCGGCGAATGAGTAAATTTACTCAACTGCCGATCGTCATGCTAACAGCCAAAGACAAGAGTTACGATCGCGCCTTAGCCGAAATGGTTGGAGCGACAGAGTACTTAACTAAACCTTTAGATGATGCCAAATTGGTAGCTATTGTTAATCAATACACCAAGCGTGGGCATATTCAATAATAAGCCCAACAGTTATTCCAACTAATATATATTACGAATATTATGTCAGATAAGCAGAATCTGATCTTTGGTTTACATGGCTCTCTCTATGGAATCGATGTAGACTTTGTGCGAGAAATCTGCTGGCTACCTGAGTTGTACTCGTTAGCCACCGCTCCAGTAGATATTCTCGGAATCTTTAATTGGCGATCGAAAATGGTGCCTGTCATGCATCTAGATTTGCGATTTGGACGCGGTTTTTCTGGCTGCAATGCTACAGATCGAGTAATTGTGGTGAAGTGCCAGAGTACTTATATGGGAATTGTGGCGCATGAGATATTCGATGTGCAATTTATCGATCCTCAACCGCTCGACCTCGATTTGATTCAAGGTCGTCAATCACAGGCGGATCGCCATTTTATCACTGGGATCGGCCAACGGAATGAGACTCTAGTCAGTTGTCTCGATCTCGATCGATTGATTCGAGAACCAGATGCGGTGGTGGCTTTAGCTACCGAGGCAGCACCAGTTTTAGCTGGAGCAGATGCGGATTTTTATAGTAGGTGTTGTCCCCAAGCTAGTGTCGCTGACAGGGCGATTTTTGCTACTCGCGCGCTCCAACTCAAAATATCGGCGATCCAAAATCGGGGGATTCAGACAGAGGAAGGCGTTTTAGTCGTTCAAATTGGCACAGCTTATTTTGGGTTTCCCCTGGAACTGGTTGTCGATGTAGATGCACTAGATCGATTTCCTCTTTCGATCGTTCCAGTGGCTCCAGAATATATCTTAGGACAAATCAACTGGCGGGGGGAAATTTTACCATTAGTGGAATTGGGATCGGTGTTGCAGATTCCCACTTTACCTCGTCAGGAAATAGTCGTAGTTAAGATCGACGAGATCTCGATGGGGATCGGAGTCGATCGCATTTTCGATGTGTTTTATCTAACTATCGATCGAATTGAGTCTTTACCGATTTCGGTTAGCGATCGGTTGCGTGCATATCTACGTGGTGTCACCAAGTATGAAGATAGTTTGATGTATCTAGTCAGACTTCAGGAATTGGTAGAACGCGAATTTTTACCTCAAAAAGTCGAAAGTAGAGGATAGGAAAAAGTTGGTTATTTGGAAATTAATCTTCCCAATCGGTGTTCCGCTCTGCACTCGACTAATTAGGCTTAAACCAAATTTTTATATTTTAAATTTATTCCAGTTCGCACTACCAACCACTAAATTCTATCAAATTTTATGTCAACCAATTTGTGGACTAAAGTAAATACTCTCTCCTTCAAAACCAAGACAACACTTATGGCGATCGCCGTGGGAGTTTTACCGATCGCGACAGTTGGGACGCTCAATTACCTTCAGACTCGGAATACGATTCAACAAAAAGCCGTTCAAGATCGGGTGACACGGGCGACATCTGTCGCTGACAAACTCAATCGATTTGTGTTCGAGCGAAATGGAGATGTTACAGTTTTATCGTCACTACCAATTTTTGCCGATCCCAAAGTAGCTGCAATTACTTCAGTAGAGCGTAAAAGTCAGCTATTGGATCGATTTGTCAGTGTTTATCAGGTATATGACAGTATTGCTGCCTTCGATCTCCAGGGTAATTCGATCGTCCAGAGTAAGGGTGAAAAATTAGGCAATCACTTCGATCGCAATTATTTTCAAGAGATCCTGAAAACAGGTAAAGTTGTCATTTCCGAGCCACATCTAGCGAAAAGTACGGGCAAATTAGTAATTGCCTTTGCTGCACCGATTAGAGATTCAACTACTAATAAAATCATCGGTGTGGTGCGAACGAGAACTCCTGTCGATCGATTAGCAGTAGTGCTGAAAGATTTTGCTAACAAATCTGAAAATTATCACATCCTCGATCTCCAGACTAACAAATTATTTATTAGTTCTAATGGGCAGTATCTAAACCAGCCAGAAACCCCAGACATGATCCAGGCGCGATCGAAAGCGGACATGGTTTACCATAAATCGTCTGGTGGTAGCGATCGCGCCGAACTCCTCACTATGGCTCCCTTTGCTAAATTAGAAGGCATGAAAGAACTGCCCTGGATTGCTGTAACAACCATTGATGAAGATGCAGCCTACGTAGAACTGCAAGGGCTATTGTGGACGATTCTAGTGGGGGCTGGCTTCACAGCAGGATTAACAATTGCCGCATCGACTTTCTTTGCCGATCGAATTACCAAATATATCCAACAGGCGATCGCCACGATTACCACTTCTGCCAATGAAATCGTTGATACGGTTCAGTCACAAGAGATTGCAGTCAACCAACAAGCAAATTCGGCGATCTCTACCACCGATAGCATCAACGAATTGGAGAGTATTTCCACCGAAACTGCCGAACAAGCCGATGCATCAGCAACCGGAGCTAGACATGCGCTCTCCCTCGCGGAAGAAGGCACCCAGTCGGTACAAAGAACCATTCATGAAATGTCTGATTTACGCGATCGGGTTGATGAAATCGCCCAACAAATTGTCAATCTCGGCGAACAAACTGGACAGATTACCACTGTATCTGACCTTGTATCCGACTTGGCAAAACAAACCAACATGCTCGCGCTCAAAGCAGCAGTAGAAGCAGCACGAGCGGGAGAACAGGGGAAAGGATTTGGCGTGGTTGCGGGTGAAATTAGAAAACTTGCCGATGAAAGTAAAAAATCCGCCCAGAAAATTAATAACTTAGCGACAGATATTCAAGCCGCAATTAACCGCACGGTGATTGTGACAGATCGTGGTACCAAAACGGCAACAGAGGGAATTCAACTCGCCGAAAACACCGCAACTACCTTCATCGGTGTAACCGATGCCGTCAACAATGTGTTCCTCAACTCTCAACAGATTTCCGCTAGTACCAAACGCCAAGCAACAGCAATTCAACAGGTATTAGGTGCGATGAACACCATCTCTCAAGGTTCGCAAGAAAGTGCGATCGGGATGCACAAAGTCAAGATTTCCACCAGCGAACTCAACCAGATTGCGGACGAACTGCAAGCGGCGGTGAGTTAGGGGATAGGGGATAGGGAATAGGGGATAGGGGATAGGGAATAGGGAATAGATAGGACGCTTGCGTCCTCAAGTCTAAACCTTGATCTTAATATCGCTTAACCTCTAAACCCTAACCCCTAAACCCTCACCTCTAAACCCTCACCTCTAATCCCTCACTCCTAAACAATCCCTCACCTCTAATCCCTACTATGCTAACCACCTTCAAAACCAATTTCCAATCCAAATTAAACAGCTTATCCTTCAAAACCAAAGCAATTTCTGCGGCGGTATTACTATCACTCTTACCCGTACTTGGGGTTGGGGGTTTGGCATACATCGTGTCGCAAAATAACTTGAGATCGACGGAAACAAATGACCAACAAGTTATCGCATCCGCCTTGGAAGCTGCATTATCTCGCTTTATTCTGTTACGGGGTAAAGACATGGACACTATCGCCAATTTACCAGTACTGGAAGATGCCAAGATTTCAGCAAGTTTGACTATCGGACAAAAAGAAAACTTTTTAAATGACTATATCGATCGATATAAGTTTTATAACAGTCTCATGATTTTCGATCTCAATGGTAATGTTATTGCTGCTTCTAAAGGAAGTAGTCGTTATAACCATTCCAATCGAGATTATTTTAAAGCAGCACTGAAAACTGGTAAATCTTATATTAGTAAAATTGAAGTTTCCCCAACTACCAAACAATCATCAATTTACTTCGCAGCTCCGATTAGAGATAATGTCAGCAAACAAATTGTAGCGATCGTGCGGGCACGAATGCCCATTACCGCGCTCAAAACAATTGCGGCAGATTATGGCAGCAACGATAACGAATGGCATATTATCGATAAGACCAGTAATAAATTTGCGATCGCCGCAGAAGCAGAAGATAACGGACTTGATGTTAATACAATTTTCCCCAGTTACGACAGATTGAAAAATAATGATAAAGTAACGTCTGTCATCGATACAAAGCAAGGAGATAGCAAACGACAGCTAGTATCTTTTGTCAATGTTGCTGATGGTCAAGATCTAGCACCACTCAATATGTCTGTGGCGATTGCTAAAAATATGGCTGTTATCGAAGCCAAGGAAAATGGAGTCTTGCTGGTATTGGCAATCGGGATGTTGGTAGCAGGGGGTACGACGATCGGTTTGTCCTTGGTACTGGGTAATCGAGTCACCAAGTTTATCGGACAATTAGCCGAATCGATCGTCAGTTCTTCTGGGGCGATCGTCGATACGGTAGAAATGCAAGAAGTCACCGTAAACATGCAGGCGAATTCGGCGATCGATACTAGTACGACAGTTAACGAACTGGGCGCGATTTCGTTCAAATCTGCCGAACAAGCTGAAAACTCTGCTACAGGTGCCAGACAAGCACTCTCACTCGCCGAAGACGGGACTCGATCGGTACAACAGACGCTCCAAGGGATGTCTGGACTACGGGATAAAGTGGACGCGATCGCCAATCAGATTGTCAACCTCAGCGAACAAACTGGACAGATTACCATCGTATCCGACCTCGTGGCAGATTTGGCAAGTCAGACGAACATGCTCGCACTGAACGCAGCGGTAGAAGCAGCGCGGGCGGGAGAACAGGGTAAAGGTTTTAGTGTAGTTGCCGATGAAATTCGGAAACTAGCCGACCAAAGTAAAAAATCTGCGGATAAGATTAACTCCCTCGCTAATGATATTCAAGCAGCGATTAACCGGACGGTGATGGTGACTGATGAAGGTACCAAAACGGTAAACGAAGGGATCGATCTGGCTCGATCGACTGCGGACACCTTCGCAGGGGTGACAGACGCGGTTAATAACGTGTTCTTGAGTTCTCAACAGATCTCTACCAGTGCCAAACAACAAGCGATCTCGATCCAACAGGTACTCAGCTCGATGGCGGCAATCTCCCAAGGATCGCAAGAAAGTGCCATCGGTATGCACCAAGTGAAAATGACTACGAGGGAGTTGACACAGGTGGCGGATGAACTCAAAGCTGCTGTTGTTTAGGGATTGGGGATTGGGGATTGGGGATTAGGTATTAGGTATTAGGTATTAGGTATTAGGTATTAGGTATTAGGTATTAGAGCTTGAATTATCAAAGGTGGAGTTTAGATGAGTGTTAGTCGTTTTCGTGAATCAAAAGCTTGGCAATTAGGGATGGATTTAGCAGAACGTGTTTATCTGCTGACTGACTCTTTTCCTAAGTCGGAAACTTATGGAATGACTAGTCAAATTCGACGCTCCGCTGTTTCTATTCCCTCTAATTTAGCCGAAGGACACGGTAGAACTTCAAGTAAAGAGTTTTTACAATTTATTGCTATTGCGTATGGATCTATTTGTGAACTAGAAACTCAGATTTTATTATCTCATCGGCTGAAATATATTGAAACGCATGATTCAGAGCTGATTTTAGAATTATTAATTGAAACGAGTAAAACCATTCGTGGCTTACAAAAAGCAATTAGAGAAAGAATTACAAAAGAATAGTAGACAAACCTAAAACCTAAAACCTAAAACCTAAAACCTAAGACCTAAGACCTATGTACATTGAAGACGAAGAACTCCGAGGACTGTACAAAACCTCCGCTACCGAACACATCCAGGCGATCGAGTCGGCATTGATGCAGTTGGAAAAACAACCACAAAATTTGGTTGGATTAAAAGACTTATTGCGTTCTGCTCATACGCTCAAGGGTGACTCGCGGATGTTGGGGGTGGAGGATGTGGAAACTCTCGTTCACCAGATTGAAGAGTGTCTGATGCCGATCGAAAAGGGTCAGGCAAGTATGACGGAAGAATTGTGCGATCGATTGTATGCTGGACTGGATAACATCAAGCAATTAGCCCATACCGCCGTCACTGGCGAACCAAATGATGTCAATATGTTTTATGTATTGGCAACATTAATGGGCGATGCTGGTGCCCAACAGACACGATTGATGGACATTCCCGTCGATGAATTATTCGATGATGCTACATCGATCTCGACTGATATTCAGATCGATAAGTTAGTGGAGTCTGCATCGAGTTCGCTAGATATCGAGGAAATCAAATCGGATGCTTGGATTAGTCCCTCTGCGGAAGAATCTTTATTCGACACGCCGACAGATCTCTGGTTGCATGAAGATCGAACGTCGGTATCTCCCGCACCATTCCAATTACAAGCAAGTTTTTTGGAGTTAGCATCAGAGCTATTTCCGCCAGATTCCACCTTACCATCCCTAGATCGAGAGGCTGTGTTTAGCGACTTTACTCTAATTGCGGGTACCTCACAGCCAGCAGAGCCAGATGCTGTCTTTTTCCAAGATGATGAATTTACGCTAATTCCTAGTAGTGTCGAGATCGGTTCGGGAATTGGTGATTTGGAATCGATCGATGAAGATCTGCTCTTTTCCAATTTTGACAATACTTTAGTGCCCATCAGCGAGGATCTTATCGGATCGTTACCATCTGCGGCTCCAGAGCTAACAGAGATTGCGATACCTTCCATTCAAGTTGAAGCTCCAGCGAGCGATTCCCCACTAGAGAGAGTGCGCCAACGTCGCCCAGCTACATCTCCAGCCGCTCCCGCTGGCAGTGTCGGCGACTACCAAATCGACACAATTAGGGTTGAAGCAAAGCAATTAGATGCTTTGATGGGACAATCTGCAGAAATTAATGTCATCAACCAGCAAATTACCAGTCGATTACTAGATCTCGAAGCAATGCTAGAACTCTGGGAAAATAGTAGCCGCGATGCTCAACAGATTCAAACTCTGCTCCAACATATTCCCTCACAATCGCCACTACATCGGCACTTGAGTCGTAATTGTCAGCAGTGGGAGCAAATGGGAGCTTCGATCGGCAAGTTCAAAAAGTCGATCGGTGCAGATAGCTCTAGACTCGATCTCGTCACTTCTGCTCTAGAATCGGGCGTGAAAAAGCTGCGACTCCTACCACTGGCAACGATTTTCAATCTCTTTCCCCGGATGGTGAGAGATTTAGCCAAAACCCAATCGAAAGAAATTAATTTTGCGATCGAGGGTGGCGATCTCCTCCTCGATAAACGGCTCTTAGAAGAGATTAAAGACCCATTGATGCATCTTTTACGAAATGCGATCGATCATGGCATTGAAACGCCAGCAGAACGCCAGCAGAACGGTAAATTGACAGCCGCAACCTTGATGATTCAAGTCCGGCAAACTGGGAACCAAACAACGATCGAGATCCTTGACGATGGGCGGGGATTGGAATTACAACGGATTAAAGCCACTGCGATTAAACGAGGATTATATACCCAAGCTGAATTGGATCTAATGACTACCGATCGGATTCAGTCCCTGATTTTCGAGTCGGGTTTCTCCACTCGATCGCGGGTGACAGAGCTGTCTGGGCGCGGTGTGGGATTGGATATCGTCCGCACGAATGTGGAACGGATTAAAGGATCGGTAGAGGTGGAATCCTCACCCGATCGTGGTTGTACGTTCCGCATCGTCCTCAGTCACACGATTGGTAGTTCGCAAGTGATGATGGTCGATGTGCGCGAGCAAACTTATGCGATTCCAGTCGAATTTGTCGATCGGATGTTACTGGTTAATAAGGCGGAAATCTTCGCCCTGGGTGGTACACCAACCACCCAGATTAACGGACAGACGATTACAGTAACTTGGTTAGCCGACTTGCTCTCCCTTCCCGCCATCGCCCCCAATTCCCCAGGGGAACTGACTCGAACGTCAAACTCCATTGCCTGTCTACTGCTCAAGTCAGGAAGACAACAATTGGCACTACTAGTCGATCGCATCCAAGATCGGCAGCTAGTCACGATCGAGTCACCCCATCCTCTGCTCAAAAATGTCCCCCACCTCGCTGGATCGACAATTTTGGGAACTGGGGAAGTCTGCTTGATTCTCAACCCTCTCGATCTGTTGACAACTGCGACAGGTGGTAATCCGTCCTCACCCAGGGTAGTTGTACCAACTGTCAATCCCATTGCGATGGACTTGACTCCTACAATCCTATTAGTAGAAGACTCCCTCGTCATTCGGACGCAGATGACGCGGATTTTAAAAGGGGCTGGTTATCAAGTAACCACCGCAAATGATGGCTTGGAGGGCTGGGAAAAACTCCAAGCCGGAAGATTCGATCTCGTTGTCTCCGATGTAGAAATGCCGCGCTGGGGAGGATTGGAACTCACAACCCAAATCCGCAACCACTCTGACTACCAGAATCTCCCAGTGATTCTAGTTACAACCCTATCAAAAGCAGCCGATCGCGATCGCGGTCTTGAAGCTGGTGCAAATGCCTACCTCACCAAAGGTGACTTCGACCAGCAACTGTTGCTGGATACGCTGAATAGATTGATTTAGAGCAAAGGGGAGTGTGGGGAGGGTGGGAAGATGGGGGAGATAGGGAAAGGTGGAAAAGATAAGAGTTAAAACCCAAGCGTTTTTTACACCCCCACACCCCCACACCCCCACACCCCACACCCCCACACCCCTACCCCTTACCCCCTACCCCCTAATTATG
>NZ_JANOJV010000160.1:0-10544 GCF_031418915.1 Chamaesiphon sp. VAR_48_metabat_135_sub
TGAGACAAGATATCACGATTGGATGAGGAAGGATTCATGCTAAGGGATGGGGAGTGTGGGGGGTGTGGGCAGGGTGGATTAATTGTGAGGGAATAAAATCTATAATCTTGGTACTTAGTCTTTACCCACCCGCGACTAAAGTGCGGGCTAGCATAATTAAGTACTGGGCGGGTCCCCCGCCCAGTACTTAAGTGGACTTTTGCTAGTAGCCCGCACTTTAGTCGCAGGGCGGTTGATAGCGAAGAACTAGGGTTTCAAATATTCTCCGCTGACAACTAATCCGCCCTGGGAGTGTGGGGAGTGTATCTTAGCTTTACCCTTTACCCCTAAAGCCTAAAGCCTTCCGGTAAAGCTGTTGAATTTTGGTCACTAATGGCTGTTGGGTTGGTTGGGCTGAAGCGGGTTTCGATTGAATATTTACTAAGAGTTTGGCTTCGGCAACCGCCACATCTCCGTCACTATAGATTAAACCGCTAATTGCTTCGATTAGTCGATCGTCATCATGGATCGATCGATCTCCCAGATATGCTTGAATCCACTGTTCGCATTCTTTGGTAGTAACTTTCATCGTACCAGTTAATAATGGCTCAACCTCAGTATCATGGTCGAGATCGTGAGCATGGGCGACTTTCGATAGATATTGGCGTTCTTCTGGATGGATTTCACCATCGAGCCAAGCTACGCCAATTAAGATTTTCATCAGTAATTGTGACTGAGATTGAGTATCCATATGATTTACCATAATGAGTAATTCTCTGCTCTAATTCTATGCCGATCGCTGCTGACATGGCTGCTCGATTTCCCGCCGATACTTTTGCCAATCTCCACAGAGTCGATAAAATGTGGCAAAATTTACGTCAGGGACAAATTTTTCGACGAGAAATGGTCGTTTCAGGCGACGAATTTTTAAAAACCATCGATTTTGAGATCGCGATCGCGGGTGGTACGCTGGGAATTATTCTGGCTGCGGCTCTGCAACAACGTGGTTTTAAAGTGGCTGTGATCGAGCGGGGAGAATTGAAGGGGAGAGCGCAGGAGTGGAATATCTCTCGCGCAGAATTGGCGGTATTGGTAGAGATGGAATTACTATCTGAGGCGGAATTAGCAAACTCGATCGGATCTGAATATAACCCAGCCCGGATCTCTTTTCCGAATACGCCCGATATTTGGGTGCGGGATGTCTTAAATATTGGGGTAGATCCAGTTTATTTACTCGCTACGCTCAAGGCAAAGTTTTTGGAGTGTGGGGGTAAGTTATTAGAGTTTACCTCATGCGATCGAGTCACAATCCACCCGAATGGGGTAGCGGTTAGTCTGGGGGAAGCCGAATTAACTAGTAAATTATTCATCGATGCAATGGGACATTTTTCGCCCCTAGCGGCTCAAGCGAGAGGCGATGTCAAACCAGAGGGAATTTGTCTGGTAGTCGGAAGTTGTGCGATGGGATTCGAGCAAAATGAGACGGGCGATATTTTTGCATCGATTACGCCGATTCAAAATCAATGTCAGTACTTTTGGGAAGCATTTCCCGCCCGTGATGGGCGCACTACTTATCTATTCACCTATCTAGATGCACATCCCGACAGATTTAGTCTAGAATTTTTATTCGATGAATACCTGCGATTATTACCGACATATCAAAATGTAGAATTAGCCCAACTAAATTTCCACCGCTGTCTATTTGGCTGCTTTCCATCCTATCGTGATAGTCCCCTCAAAACACCGTGGGCGCGAGTATTATTAATTGGTGATAGTAGCGGTAGTCAATCGCCAGTTAGTTTCGGTGGATTTGGATCGATGATTCGTCATTTATCCCGTTTGACTAGTGGGATTGAAATGTCAATCCAAGCTGATGCACTCAGTAATCGCGATCTTCAATTATTGCAACCATATCAACCAAATATTGCCGTTACCTGGATGTTTCAACGAGCAATGAGCGTCGGCATCGAGCAAAAAGTCGATCCAGATCGCATCAACAATTTATTAGCAGCAGTATTCCAATCGATGCAATATTTAGGCGACGATGTTTTACAACCATTCCTGCAAGATGTCGTCCAATTCCTCGCCCTCTCTCGCACCTTGTTTCAAACATCGATCTCCAATCCGCTAGCAGTGATTCCAGTTGTCCCCCATGTTGGTATAATTACTTTACTAGATTGGCTGATTAACTACATTAATCTCGGAGCGTATACTGGACTCTATCCGATCGGTAAATTACTCGCACCATTAATCGCCCAACTTCCTCGATCGAAACAGTATTATTATCGGCAACTCTTACAAGCGTGGAAATATGGTTCGGGAATTAGTTGATAACTAAAACCTAATACCTAAATCCTAAAACCTAATACTTAAATCCACTAAATGACTAATTCTCTCGATCGATTCTTAGCTGAAATTAATAAACTCGATCGAGAAATTGATTTATCAAGAGCTGCATTATACATCGCCCAAATCGAGTATCCAGATTTAGATATCGATCGATACCTGGAACTCCTAGAATTAATGGGGCGAGAAGTAGCCCAAAGATTACCCGCAACTAAATATCCGCTCAAAGTAATTCAAACCATAAATCAGTACTTATATACAGATCTCAAATTTAAGGGTAACGAGCAAGATTATTATAATCCTAGTAATAGCTTTCTCAATGATGTTATCGATCGACAAACTGGAATTCCGATTACATTAGCCCTAGTTTATCTAGAAATAGCCAAACGTATCGACTTCCCAATGGTCGGAATCGGGATGCCAGGACACTTTCTAATTCGTCCCAACTTTGAGGATAGCGAAATATTTGTCGATGCATTCGATCGAGGTGAAATCTTATTCGCCGAAGACTGTCGCCAAAAATTGATGAACATCTATCAACAAAATATTCCTGTTCTACCACCAGAAATTCTCCAACCAATTACCAACAAACAATTTTTATTGCGGATGTTAAATAATCTCCAGTCAATTTATCTCAATCAACCAGATTTCGATCGAGCAGTAACTATTAGAAAATGGATCGAAAGTCTAGGGCTTTAGGCTTTAGGCGGAAAGGGTAAAGGGTGGGAGTGGGGGAGTAAGCTGTACCACCGTAAAGGGGGTAGGGGAGTAAGGGGGTAGGCTGTACCACCGTAAGGGGAGTAAGAAACACCCCCACACCCCAACACCCCAACACCCACACACCCCCACACCCCCACACCCCACACCCCCACACCCCACACCCCCTCTTAAATGTCCGATCTCAACTACGCCCTAGTCCACGAATGGTTGACACCTGAAGCTACGGGAGGTTCGGAATTAGTAGTCAAAGAAATACTGCAATTTATCGATGCAGATTTGTATGCGCTGATTGACTTTGAATCTACCAATCCAGATAGTTATCTGTATCAACGAAAAATTGGTACTACCTTTGTGCAAAACTTACCTGGTTCAAAAAGTGGCGTACAGAAATATTTACCGCTAATGCCGATCGCGATCGAACAATTAGACCTACGCCATTATGATGTAATCTTATCCTCAGCCCATGCTGTGGCTAAAGGCATCCTTACCACCCCCCAACAATTGCACCTCTGCTACTGCCATACGCCCATGCGCTACGCTTGGGATCTGACTTTTGACTATTTACACCAAAGTCGAGTCGGACAAGGCATCCCAGGCATATTTACCCGCTATCTGTTGCATCGCCTGCGCCAATGGGACGTTCTATCCGCAAATCGAGTAGACCATTTTATTGCCAACTCTCATTTCACTGCCAGACGAATTTGGCGATGTTACCGTCGGCAAGCTGATGTCATTTATCCCCCAGTCAATATCGACAGATTTACCTGTAATGCCAATAAAGAAGACTTTTATCTCACAGTATGTCGTCTTGTAAGTTACAAGCAAGTCGCCCCCATCGTCGAAGCATTCAACCAAAATGGTAAAAATCTAGTTGTCATCGGTACGGGAACAGAATTTGCAAAATTGCAACAAATTGCCAAACCTAACGTCAAAATATTAGGTTTCCAATCCAACGCTGTCGTCCAAGATTATTTAGCTCGCGCCAAAGCATTTGTCTATGCAGCCTGCGAAGATTTTGGTATCGTATTGGTAGAAGCCCAGGCTTGTGGTACACCAGTTATCGCTTATGGTGTTGGTGGTGCAGCGGAAACTGTATTGGATATTCGCGTCCACCCCGATTGTGGTACGGGAATCCTATTTCCGACTCAAACTACAGCAGCGATCTTGACTGCTATCGCCACGTTTGAAACTTATCACCAGCAGTTTCAAGCCGATCGAATTCGCACTCATGCTGAAAGCTTTGCCGCTTCAGTATTTAGGTCGCAATACCAGAGTCTACTCGATCGTTACTGTCACCAGTGGAAATCGGGCACTCGATTGCAAGATGGTGAAGTCTAGCTGACTTAAAAGTTTGGTTAATTAATAGATGAGAGCAATCTTTTCTAGATAGTCTGGGGAATATTGGTGATAGAGTGAAATTGAGGAGTAAAATGACCGCAACCAGTCAACCTATTTTAAGTACAGCAGCTAGATCCTTGGGCCAAAAGCAACTATTGCATAGCAGGTCTAGCGACATTGTGAAACGGCTATTTGATATTATTTTTTCCCTGTCGGTACTAGTCTTGTGTGCCCCGATCTATCTGGTCTTAGCTGGATCGATCGCTGTTACTTCATCAGGCTCGATCTTCTATATCCAAGAACGAGTTGGTAAAAACTACCGGCACTTCGGCTGTATTAAGTTTCGGACGATGATCCCCAATGCCGATCTAGTCCTAACAGAAATGATGGCACAATCGGAGGATCTCAGACAGGAATTTGCAGAAAACTTTAAGCTTAAGGAAGATCCCCGCATCACCAAGATTGGTAAATTCCTCCGCATCACCAATCTAGACGAGTTTCCCCAGTTTATCAATGTGCTCAAGGGGGAAATGAGTGTCGTTGGTCCCCGCCCCCTCGTACCTGAAGAAATCGAACGTTATGGTACCTCGATCGATCGGGTACTAACAATTAGACCTGGTATCACTGGATTATGGCAGGTCTCTGGTCGAAATGACATCCCTTATGCCCAAAGAATTCGGATCGATGTCAGCTATGTCAAACGTCGCAATTTTTGGCTAGATCTGCGGATTGTGTTCAAAACTATCTTGTTGACGGTCATGACTAAAAATAACGGGGCATACTAAAAGTTGATAATTGACAGTGGTTGCGAACATTAATAGCAAATAGCTGGTAGACTGTAACCGCAATTGGGGAACAATAGAAATAGGGGACTTCAAACCCAGCGATTTAACAGATAACTGCTAAAATGACTGAAACAAAACGTGCATTAATTACTGGCATCACCGGACAAGATGGCTCCTACCTAGCCGAACTCCTCCTCTCCAAAGGCTACGAAGTTCATGGGATTATTCGTCGGACATCGACCTTTAATACCGATCGCATCGAACATTTGTATCAAGATCCTCATACTCCTGGGGCAAAACTTTTTCTCCACTACGGCGACTTAGCCGATGGCGTGACACTGCGCCGCTTATTAGAACTTACCAAACCCCAAGAAGTCTATAACCTGGGCGCACAATCCCATGTGCGAGTTAGTTTTGACGCACCGGAATATACAGTCGATACAGTAGCGATGGGTGCGCTCCGCTTGCTCGAAGCTATCCGTGATTACGAACAACGGACGAAACTCCAAGTCCGCTACTATCAAGCTGGCTCGTCGGAAATGTATGGTTTAGTCCAAGAAGTCCCTCAATCGGAAACCACCCCATTCTACCCACGTAGCCCCTATGCTTGCGGTAAACTATTCGCCCACTGGCAAACAGTGAACTATCGGGAATCTTACAATATCTTTGGCTGCAACGGGATTTTATTCAATCACGAATCTCCTCGTCGTGGTGAAACCTTTGTTACTCGCAAAATTACCCGCGCGATCGCCCGCATTATGGCGAAGCAACAGGATAAACTCTATTTAGGTAATCTCGAATCCAAACGCGATTGGGGTTATGCTAAGGATTATGTCGTCGCGATGTGGATGATGCTCCAACAGGATGAACCTGATGATTATGTGATCGCAACTGGCGAAACCCACGCCATTCACGAATTTCTCACCGTCGCTTTCGATTATGTGGATCTCAACTGGAAAGATTATGTCGAATTCGACCCCCGCTATTTGCGCCCTGCTGAAGTAGAATTATTAATCGGCGATCCTACCAAAGCACAGCAAAAACTTGGCTGGAAACCATCAGTTACTTTTACCGAACTAGTCCATCTGATGGTCGATACAGATCTTCATGCTCTCGGACTAAAATCGCCTAATTATGCAGGTGAAGAAACACTACCCGATGTCGCCATCGTCCGTCAAGCATTAGCAACGATGCACGATTAATTGATAATTGATAGCTGCATTATATAAAATTTCTGCAATATCCCCGACTTCTGCAAGAAGTCGGGGATATGTCCTAAACAGCGTGGCAGTTTTATAACATTTAGACACCCATATTAATAGAATTCATGACGAAATTAGATTTATCTACCAAGCGAATTCTCGTCACTGGAGGGGCGGGATTTCTCGGACAACAAGTAATTAGTCAACTCGTTGCCAGAGGTGCAAATCCGGCAAATATCACCGTCCCTAGATCTGCTGATTGCGATCTGCGAGTGCTTGACAACTGCCATGCAGCAGTCAGGAACCAAGATGTCATCGTTCACCTAGCTGCACACGTTGGGGGAATTGGTTTAAATCAAATTAAACCAGCCGAATTATTCTATGACAATTTGATGATGGGTACCCAATTAATCCATGCAGCTTATCAAGCTGGGGTAGCTAAATTTGTCTGCGTTGGGACTATTTGTGCTTATCCTAAATTCACGCCTGTACCATTTAAAGAAGAAGATATATGGAATGGTTATCCCGAAGAAACTAATGCACCCTATGGTGTAGCTAAAAAGGCTCTGCTGGTGCAATTACAATCATATCGTCAGCAGTATGGATTTAATGGAATTTATCTATTACCTGTCAATTTGTACGGTCCTGCGGACAATTTTAAACCCGAAAGTTCTCATGTAATTCCCGCCTTAATTCGGAAGGTTCATGAAGCGCAAATTGCTGGCGATAAACAGATCCCAGTTTGGGGTGATGGTAGTCCTAGCCGCGAGTTTATCTATGTAGATGATGCTGCGAGAGGGATTGCGATCGCCACTACTGATTTCGATCGAGACGATCCGGTTAATTTAGGAACTAACTATGAAATTACGATTAAAGATTTGATTACTTTAATCTGTAAATTAATGAAATATGAAGGTGAAATTGTCTGGCAAACAGATAAGCCCAACGGTCAACCTCGTCGCTGCTTAGATACGCAGAAAGCCGAATCATATTTTGGCTTTAAAGCACAGGTAAATATTGAAGAAGGCTTGAAAAGTACGATCGAATGGTACCGCACTCACGGTAATATCTAAAGGTCAAATGTAGGGGCAATTCATGAAGCGGCATTTTTATTCGGGGGGAACCCCCGAATAAAAAACCGACAAGACAGGGAGACAAGACATCGCCCCTACATTTTATTTACTACTTATTTTGATTTTACTGAAACTATCCGCAGAAATAGATGGAGACTGACATTCCGTTCGTGCTTTGAATTGGGCACGTTGACGAAATGAGTCAATTGAGATCAGACTACTTGTAGCAGAATCCCACAAAATAAACTTAGAGCACTTGGGTATATCGCTAATTCTAAGTTTTTTCACCTCTGACAGCAGGTGAATATTCTGATTGTGGCAAGCTTCAAGATTGTAATTAGGGATTCTTTCCGAAAGATGATGAATATTGTGGTAGCCAATATCTGCCGAAAACCACTTTAAAATGGGTGGAAACTCCAGATAGCTACTACCCTCAAGCGCACCAACTAAATAATCCCAACCCTCTGTCTTGTGAGCGTAAGTACCTTCAAAAATATGCTGCACAAAGAAAACAAGTAGAAAGATCGCTGCAGAAAAAGTTAAGATAATTGAGTAGATTCCCAGGAAAAATCCCGCTCCTAAGTAATGGCTAAGAATCATCCAGCCGCTAACTACACAGATATTATTGAAGAGTAAATCCCAAAATTCAGCCGTTGTATACCAATTTCTAGACTTATAGGAAGCAAATATTTCCGGCAACCTCATGCCAGAATTTTCTTTCAAACAAGTAAGTAGATGACCGATGAATCCATAAGTTCCCAAGATGAGGGCAAGTCTGGGTTTGATCGCCAGGTAGAAAAACCCACCAGGAATAGCCATCAATGGATGCATCCGCAATTCATATAGCTTTTGGTTCAGTGGACTGAGCTTGGCAAATTCTTCCGTAGATGCCAATCCCGTTGGGCCGCGATACCGCTCCCAATCACCATTAGTTTTATGATGGTATGCATGACCCCTAGACCAAGGATATTGGGGAATAGCATTAATTACACCCAGGACAAAACCGACGAGGCGATTGACTTTTTTTGAACTAAAAAGTGAATAGTGCCCGCAGTCATGCATCAGAGAAAAACACCGCACTGAAAAAAGTATCATCAGTGTGACGATTGGCGGCAGTAGCCACAAAGAAATAGCCGCAGCTTTAACTGCAACAAACCATAAAAATATATAAGGAACAACCGTATTCAAAATTTGATAAGTTGCCTGAAAGTCGTTGCTCTTCATGTAGGGAGTTAGAACAAAGTCCGACTTCTCGATCGAATTTTTCATTTAATAAAACACTCTTATAAAAACTATAATTGGGCACGATCGTAGAGGATGTTGATATAGTTCTGGCTGACGATCCAAACTAAGAGTGCTACTATAACTGACGGCTTACGACTGAAAATAGTGCCAGAGATCGCGATTATTTAACCTGTGCGCGAATGAAAGAACCAGGTAAACCCCAGAGCTTCTTGGGCGTACTTACATAGGCGCGAAGATTGAAAACATCATAATCATTAGATTCGATCGAGTCTAATATCTGTTGATATAGTAACAAAGCTGCCCACACAGGCCAACGGACATCGGGACTCAGGCGACTGATACCACTTTCGGCTTGCTGATAGTATTTGCGCGCGCGTTGAATTTGAAACCTCATCAATGCTCGCCAATTATCATTGACGACTCGATCCATCAAATTTTGCTCGCTGTAGTTAAATAGAGCCAACTCATCCAAGGGTAAATAAATCCTACCGCGCTCGGCATCCTCCCCCACATCCCGCAGGATATTAGTCAACTGTTTGCCAATCCCTAAGGCCACCGCTTCCTCCGTCGGAATCTTGACATTATTACAATTCCACGGTGCGGTAAATTGACAACTATCGACACCAACGATCGCATTAGACATCAATCCGACCGTACCCGCCACTCGATAGCAGTAGAGCGACAACTCCTCAAAACTATCATAACGATTTTTCCGCAGATCCATCCGTTGTCCGGCCACCATATCCAGAAAGGGTTGAATCTCCAGATCGGGAAAATTGGCGATCGTATCTACGAGTGCCACATCGCAATCATTGGTAGGATTGCCCCTAAACATCTCTTCCAACTGGCTCTCCCATCGATCGAGTGTAGCTGGAGTAGTCTCATCGGCATCGGCGCCATCGACCAATTCGTCGGTGTTACGACACCAGGCATAAATTGCCCAAATCGCCCGCCGTTTGGGGACTGACATCAATAGTGTCGCTAAATAAAAGGTTTTGCCATATTCAGCAGTTATTTGGCGACAGAGTTCGTATGATTCCTCGGTTGATGTTGGCATTGTCACGATCGGTAGGGACTTTTCCAGTTGCAGCATTAAGAGGTTAGGGGGTAGAGGGAAGCGATTTGCGCCCCTAAATTGCAGTTGCTAGTGGTTTTACTACTGCGGGTTGATAATTCGCGATCTCCTGTGCTGCAAGCTTACCAGAAAGTACTGCACCTTCCATACTGCCAAGGTATTCTTGCATCGTATAACTACCTGCTAGAAAGAAGTTAGAAATCGGTGTAGATTGGCTGGGGCGGCAAGCTTGTCGTCCTGGAGATGCAGTATAAACTGATCGAGGTGTCTTGACGACTTTAGATTTACGTAATTTAGCTGGATTGTCACCAGTCAGATGCTGGGGGAACAAGCGTTCTAATTCAAGCATGGTTGCCGCCACGATTTCCTCATCAGTTTTGTCAATCCAGTCTTTGGCGGGAGCGATAATTAGTTCGAGCATCGATCGATCTGGATCTTCATACTCCTTGCAAGCTACGCTCATATCCGCATAAACACTGAGGATATCCGATCTTGAGAATAACAGATGATCGATGTCAGTTAACTTGCGATCGAACCACAAGTGCAAGTTAATCACTGGTACACCCTCTAATGCTTGCATCTTCTCAAAGAACTTAATCTCGCGCCACGGCTCAGGTATCAGGGTTTTGATCACATCCACAGGCATGGCCGAAACATAAGCATCTGCCACCACAATTTCATCAGACTGACCATTAATTCCGCGCATCACAAAATGTTTAACCGTTCCATCCTCATTGAGCACAATTTGCTTGAGCGGCTTTTCCATCCGAATTTCGCCGCC
>NZ_JANOJV010000161.1:0-6661 GCF_031418915.1 Chamaesiphon sp. VAR_48_metabat_135_sub
AACTTGAAGAGGGCATGACTTTCGCTGTCGAGCAGCTAGTCGAGATTGAGGAGTATGGGAAAGCTGCAAGTGGATTACTTCAATCGCTGACCACCGTCTACACAAAGGTGGGAATCGGGGTTTAGGCGTTGAGATTTAGGGTGAGTAGGTGATAATTTAGGATACGCTAGTCAAAGTATTAGAGAATGTTGATCAGGATCTGGGAAATTTCAGCTCTACTATTTCAAACCTCAAACCTAAACCCTAACTTTATGGTCAGAACTGCATCGACAATGTTACCTTTGGGCGTAAGTGCGCCAGCTTTTAATTTGATTGATGTCGTTAGTGGGGACTCAATTTCCCTGGATACATTTACGGGCAAAAAAGCATTATTAGTAATGTTTATTTCAGTTCACTGTCCTTTTGTCAAGCACGTTCAAACCCAACTAGCACAGATCGGTAAAGACTATAGCAGTCAAGGTCTGGGACTGGTGGGAATTAGCCCCAATGACATTGATAAGTATCCCGATGATGCTCCAGAACATTTACAGGCATTGGCACATGCAGAAGGGTTTAATTTCCCCGTCTGCTGTGACACTAGCCAAGCTGTTGCCAAGGAATATACAGCTGCTTGTACGCCTGATTTCTTTTTATTCGATGGCGATCGATATTTAGCTTATCGGGGACAATTAGATGATAGTCGTCCTTCCAATGGTAAGCCAGTTACCGGCCAAGATTTGCGCCAAGCGATCGAATCATTACTCGCAGGTAAAGAGGTAGATCCCAATCAACGCCCCAGTATTGGCTGCAATATCAAGTGGATTGCTGGGAATGAACCAGAATACTTCACAGGTGTTAGAGCAGAAGACTAACTGGTAATCGAATTCTAGTTTTCAACCGTAACTTTCCAATTAATTTAACCAATTCTTAACCGTAATTATTCAAAATTACGGTTTACTGTTTGCGCTACTGCTGATACATTGAGCGAATACTTGCGCACATAATAATAATCTTATTCTCGTATTTATGAAAGTTCTGGTGATTGGCGGCGATGGTTATTGTGGATGGGCAACTGCGCTGTACCTATCCAACCGAGGGTATGATGTCGGGATTTTGGATAGTTTAGTCAGACGACATTGGGATTTAGAATTAGGCGTAGAGACACTTACGCCGATATCCAGCATTCACCACCGGATTAAACGCTGGCAAGAATTGACGGGTAAAGAGATCGAGTTATTTATTGGTGATATTAATAATTATGATTTCTTACAAAAATCTTTGCAGAAATTCCAGCCAGCAGCAGTAGTCCATTTTGGCGAGCAGCGTTCGGCACCATTTTCGATGATTGACAGGGAACATGCAGTGCTAACGCAGGTAAACAATGTGGTGGGTAATCTCAACCTGTTATATGCCCTACGGGATGATTTTCCCGATTGTCATCTCGTAAAATTGGGGACGATGGGTGAATATGGTACGCCGAATATCGATATTGAGGAAGGGTACATCACGATCGAGCATAATGGTCGTACTGATACTCTACCCTATCCCAAGCAGCCTGGAAGTTTTTACCATCTGAGTAAGGTTCACGATAGTCACAATATCCAGTTCGCTTGCAAAGTCTGGGGTTTACGCGCGACGGATCTCAATCAAGGGGTGGTATATGGGGTGCTGACTGAAGAAACGGGGATGGATGAATTATTAATCAACCGTCTCGACTACGATGGCATCTATGGTACGGCTCTGAATCGGTTCTGCATTCAAGCTGCGATCGGACATCCGCTGACAGTCTATGGTAAAGGTGGACAAACTCGCGCCTTTTTAGATATTCGCGATACAGTTCGATGTGTCGAACTCGCCATCGAAACTCCAGCCAATCAGGGCGAATTCCGCGTCTTCAACCAGTTTACCGAGATGTTTAGCATCAACGATCTGGCATTGAAAGTCAAGCAAGCCGGAATCACCCTCGGATTGGATATAGATGTTCAGGAGATCGAAAATCCCCGCATCGAAGCCGAATCACACTATTTTAATCCCAAAAACACTAATCTGCTCAAGTTAGGACTCCAACCGCATTTTCTGTCAGACTCTCTCCTCGATTCTCTCCTCAATTTTGCCATCAAGTACCAAGATCGCGTCGATCGATCTCAGATTTTGCCAAAAGTTAATTGGAAACGGGAGTAAATTAGGGGATAGGGGATAGGGGATAGGGAATAGGGGATAGGGGATAGGGGATAGCAAATAAAAGGAACGCGAGTGTTCTAAACATTAAAACCAAGTAAGTTAGGGAATAGGGAATAGGGGATAGCAAATACAAGGAACGCGAGCGTTCTAAACATTAAAACCATAACCTTTAATTTTAATCTCTAGTCTTTATTTCCTACTCCCTATTCCCTACCCCCTATTCCCTATTCCCTATCCCCTAATTGCGGTAAGATAATGAAAAATAAGATGCTGTGTTAGGAGATACATAATTTATGAAACGGTTTGCCCGTCTGCTCGTTGTCTTTAGTCTCTGCTTGACTTGTTTGGCTGGTGTCACACAACAAGCAATGGCAGCTAATTGGGATAGTTCCATGATATTTGCTGCCGCTCCCTCGACTGGAGAAGTCATTCGCAATAGTGCTGATAGCAAATTAAGCACGGAATTTGGCAAAAAAATCGATCTAAATAATACTAACGTTCGATCGTTCCGCAAGTATCCTGGTCTTTATCCTGCCCTAGCACGGAAAGTAGTTGATAATGCTCCTTACAAGAGTGTCGAAGATGTGTTGAATATTCCTGGTTTAAGCGAAAAGCAAAAAGAAACGCTCAACGCCAACCTCGACAAATTTACATTGACGGCTGTGGATGATACCTTTACTGAAGGTGGCGATCGCTATAACAATGGCTATTACTAATAATTATCGGTAATTTACAAATTTACCTCTATACTTCGTTGCCCACCCACATTTAGGGTGGGATTTTTGTGTCGATCGTCACAGATAATGATGATAGTGAATAGTGAATAGTGAATAGTGAATAGTAGGGAGAGGGGAAAGGGTAAAGGGTAAAGGAAATATGCCCAATACTTCTGTTAGTCTCCCAGTCTCCCAGTCTCCCAGTCTCCCAGTCCCCCCTTTACCCCTTCCCCTTTCCCCTTTACCCCTCTTTCTTATGCCCTTACCTACTAGCTTTGATGTCATCGTCGTCGGGGCTGGAGCTGCTGGATTATACTCGGCATTGTGTTTGCCAGCCAATCTGAGAGTGGCAATTGTGAGTAAGGCTAGTTTACCTCTGTCGGCTAGTGATTGGGCACAGGGAGGGATTGCTGCGGTGGTAGATCCGCAAGACTCGGTAGAATTGCATGTTGCCGATACTCTACGGGCAGGGGCAGGGTTGTGCGATCGATCTGCGGTAGAATTTTTAGTTACCCATGCTGCACCCTGTATTGATTCGCTAGTTGATTTTGGAGTAGCATTCGATCGCGTCAGCGTGCCGCTAGATGGCGATCGATCGAGTGATAAATTAGCCTTGACTCTAGAAGCTGCCCATTCCCGTCCGCGCGTGCTTCATGCGGCGGATACAACGGGGAGAGCCTTAGTTAGTACTTTAGCCGATCGAGTCTTAGCACAACCAAATATTACGGTATTAACCCATGCCTTTGCCCTAGATTTGTGGCTGGAAGCAGGTAAATGTCGGGGAATTAGCCTGCTATATCAAGGGCAGATTAGTTGGATAACAGCTACCGCCGTTGTCTTGGCGACAGGTGGTGGCGGACAGGTTTATGCTCAGACGACTAATCCCGATGTCAGTACTGGCGATGGGGTGGCGATGGCGCATCGAGCTGGAGCACTGTTGCGAGATCTCGAATTCTTCCAGTTTCATCCTACCGCACTGACCAAAGTTGGTGCGCCGCGATTTTTGATTAGTGAAGCGGTACGCGGCGAAGGTGCCCATTTAGTGGACGATAATGGTTATCGGTTTACCTTTGACTATCATCCCGCTGGAGAACTTGCCCCCAGAGATGTCGTCAGTCAGGCGATTTTCAGTCATTTGCAAAAACATAGTCCCGACCCCGCTCAAGGGTGTGTGTGGCTTGATTTAAGCCCAATCCCCGCAGCAAAAATTCGCCATCGGTTCCCAAATATTATTAAAGTTTGTCAGCATTGGGGCATTGATATTTTAAATGAGTTAATTCCGGTTGCTCCAGCGGCACACTATTGGATGGGCGGAATTGATACGGATTTGATGACACAAACTAGTATTCCAGGACTCTATGCAGTAGGAGAAACCACTAGCACGGGAGTACATGGAGCCAATCGATTGGCGAGTAATTCGCTATTAGAATGTGTGGTATTTGGTGCTCAACTAAATAAAATCTCAATTCCCGCCCAATCTTTAGCAGCAGAGTCACCCATATATTCAACTTTAACTGAGTCGCCAGAATTAGATCTTTGGGTAGAACAACTAGCCCAAACCCCAGCAGATTGGGCAGATCGAATTCAAGCTATCCGCCAAGAATTACCGCGTTTAATGTGGCAAGCCGCCGGAATTTGCCGAGAACAAACCAGTCTGGCAGCGGCGATCGATCGAGCCAAATTTTTGCAAGTAGAGTTTAATAATCTACCAATCAGTCGATCGATCTATCGACTTACACCGCCACAAACTAGCATTTTACCAACAGGAATATCAGAATTAGATCTGCGGACTTGGGGCGAAACTCGAAATCTATTAGAAATCGGACTCCTAATTTTAACTGGTGCAGTTATGCGCACCGAAAGTCGTGGCGGACATTATCGGACTGATTTTCCGACGATCGATCCGACCTGGCAAGTACATACACTTGTTTGTAAAGATAGCTGGTCTAAGTCTAACTCGATCGAAGATTAAATCAATTGAGCTAAACATCCTAGACAAAATTAAGTATTTTGGCTGCTATCTATAACCATTAAGCCGATCTATTCGCTGGTAAAATAGTATAATTACCAGTTGTCGAAAATCAGTTACTAGTTATTTTAATAAAGTGAATCGCCATGACTAAACTATCTCACATTGCCTTAGCAATTTTGGCCGCAGTGTCCTTAGCTCCTTGCACTTTCCCCAGCGTAACATATGCTGGCAGTGACAGCCCTAACGGGGAGTCACTACCCTCTAGCTCTCAACTGGGAATTAATCTTGACGGTGCGTATTATCAAGCTAAGGGAAATCAGTTAATCGCTTGGAATAACCAAAATAGAGGACCTCATCCGTTTGAATGCGTCGAATTTGCCTATGGGAGATCGATCGAACGTGGTTTATTTAAAAATAATCGCGGGATTGCCACTGTGCTGACTGGCGATGCTCATACCTGGGACGATCGAGTTGCCAATAGCCGCTATAGCAAGCAATTAAATACCACCGCCAGAGCTAATAGTATCGTTGTTTGGCAAGCCAATCTTAAGTTTAGTTGGAAGGAAGGTAATACTACTTATACTCAGAATACCGATCCTGTTGCTGGGCACGTTGCATTTGTCGAAAAAGTTTATCCCGATGGTTCTTTTCTAATTAGTGAAGGCAATCATCAAGCTCAACCCATCATTCGCTTGGTAAAAGCCGGAACTCCAGTTGCAGCAGCAGCTAAATTTATTTACTTGTAGCGATTGTTTCCATCTTGTACTAAGTAATTTAGTTTCCCAGTCAATTCAGCATAGAGATTGATTCAAATAAGCTTGAATCAATCTCTTTTGACAATTTAGGAATCAGTTGAATTGGAAACAACTGCTCACAAACCATCAGTACGATGAATGGATTCAATTAATTCTTCCACCTCTTCTTCATCGACACATTGCTGGATTTGAGCGTTAAACCACTCCAACTCCTCAGCGGCTGGCTGTTGGATCTGATAAACTAATAGTGTCCCTGCGACACGAGCCAGGGTTACGGGTGCTGGAGACATGTGACTGAGGAGAGCCTGGGCATTTTGGTAAATGAGATCGATCGATGCCCGATCTAGGGTAGATCCTAACTGAGTAGCAAGTTGGAGTAAGCTGTCCTGAATGGACGGATCTTCATTACCGAGTGTAGAATCAATCATGAGTCGGAGAATTGTGATTTGGCACTGCTAAACTCACTAAATCTTCAATTTTCCGAATACTGGCATCGCCAGATAGGTAGCCGATCCCACGATGTAAATGCAATCGAAATTGCTGAGACAAAATTTCTGGGGTAATCTCCAATCCATCCTGATGACATCGCTGTCGGAGTGCGAGGATCGAGAGATCTGCTAATTCGCCACCAAATACCCGCCACGTCATTTCGAGATTACTATCCGCTGGAATCGGCACTAGTGAAGGGGGTGCCGTTTCCGCCAACGATCGAAAAAACGCCCAACGACAGAGAATATTCCACTGCTCGATTTTAGTCGATCGCTTGAGTTTCATCAATTGCTCTTTAGCTGTTTGCGATAGTTTAATGCTATTAACAGGCGGTTCGATCATTAATTGATAATTGATAATTGATAGTTGATAATTGATAATTGAGATTAGTGAATAGTGGGTAAAAGGTAAAGGATAAAGGAAATATGCCCACACCCCACACCCCTACTCGCCCACACCCCCTCGCCCCCTTCCCTTATGTCTACAGTGCAACGTAAAGCCGAACATATTCGGATCTGTTTAGAGTCAGATGTCCAGTTTCAGAGTCAGAGTAGTGGATTCGACAGGTA
>NZ_JANOJV010000162.1:0-1750 GCF_031418915.1 Chamaesiphon sp. VAR_48_metabat_135_sub
AATTCTTCAATGTTTGGCGCAAATAATTGGCGTTTTGCAACATCTTAGATCGACGCAATTTACCTTCATCTGACTCAATGATTCTAATAGATTCAAGTACAACAGATGCTTGGACTGGTGAGATTGCAGTTGAGAACGTCAAAGGACAACTTCCATATCGGAGTGCGAGTTTGAGTGCTGGATGGTTTGATGCCACAAATCCGCCATTAGATGCAAAAGTCTTCGAGAAACTACCCATTAATAAGTCAACTTTTCCGAGTAGTCCTTGTGTCTCCAGATGTCCGCGTCCTGTTGCGCCCAAACAGCCTAAATCGTGGGCAGCATCTACCAGTAATAACGCATCATATTTTCGAGCTAGTTCTTGGTGTGCGACTAAATCTGGGGTATCTGAATCCATCGAGAAAAGTGACTCGGTGACGACTAATATCCCCGCTTCTGGTTTTTCCGCTCTGACTCGTTTGAGGCGACGCTCTAATCCGGCTAATGATAAATGAGGAAATACATATACATTCTTGGTTGCGGCTCTCGCTCCTTCCACCAATGAGGCATGGGCGAGTGCATCGATGATCACGCAATCATCCTGCTTAATTAAGCCTCGGATGACACCATAAGCCGCAGCCCAACCCGTTGGAAAAATCACACCTTCTTGCATTCCTACAAACTCTGCTAGTTTTTTTTCTAGTGCTATTGATGGGGTTGTATTACCCATCAATGCGGGAGATCCGGCGGAATGAAAGCCATATCGATCGACTGCCATCTTAGCAGCTTCTTTGATGCTGGGATGGCTTCCCAATGATAAATAATCTTGACTTGCCATGTTGATACCATGTATTATTTTCCCATTTCTATCCTGGGCTTGGCACTCTGTCAAAATCGCGCCGTTACTTCCTTTTGAATATGGATCTAAACCAAATTTGTAGCGGGCATCATGCCAGTCTGTATGCGATTGGAATCTGTCTAATATTTTCTTACCCGAAACATTCAGGTAATTGGCGACAGAGCCGCCAAGAATATATTCGTTAAGTTCTTTAGTGGTAGTTGAAGTCATAAAATTATATTTTTATTTATTTGCGATACAGCCAATCGTATAAAGATTGCGTGTCAGGAAATTTTCCAATTAAATCGGGTGTGAGCTGCAATAGTTGTTGTCTTGATATTTGAGATTCATTAACTAGCTCTTCTATAACTAGCCGATCTCGCTGCGGCAAATTCAAGGGAATGACTGAATTCTTCACACCATTTTCAAGATCTCTTTCATTGCCTCTATCATCAAATAAAGAGTAATGAAAAATATCATACTTTCTATGCTGTCGAGAAATATCACCTCCAGGGACACCACTAACCTCAATAGGTGCCAGAAGATCGATCGGATAAGTTAATAACGGTCGATCAAGTGCATTATTGGGTAGCATTAAATCATCTCTTAGTTCGACTCCAGCGGCTTTTGCTTTTTGAAGCATGAAATTTAAAGTAATGTTAGTTCTATCTCTATTAGGTCGATTTCCGAAAGATGAATTTCCGCCTATATCACCATGCCCGCCTCTAAACCAAACCTCTAAAACATTCTCTCCATAAACCCGATCTAGTCCAAATCCTGGAGCATTTAGATCTAATGACATTGCGTGAAAAGCATTCTCAACATTACTAGGCAGATCTTTTTTGAAAAAGAGTTCATTATCATTTAATGGATTGCCGAATGATGCCACAGTATCAAAAAGTCCTATGAATCTTATCTTTGGTGGCTCAGAAA
>NZ_JANOJV010000163.1:0-3257 GCF_031418915.1 Chamaesiphon sp. VAR_48_metabat_135_sub
AAGGGGATTTGCTCGCTGGTACTCATCTTGCGTCCACTGCACGCGCTCTGGGTCGCGCAGGTCGATCCCATTCCAGCCGTGATGCAAGCGATGTAGCAGCGTATAGGTGCCATAGGGCCAGAACATCGGCCAGGTGGTCAGGCGGGGCAAAATCGTCTCAAACCACGGCCAGCCCGTGAGGGTGTGGTGAACCGTATCGTGACTACAGATAATCCAGAACACATAAAAGATGCCAGCGATTGCCGTAATTGCCATGAATGCAAACAGATTGTTGACTGACCAGGCTAGTGCCATTAAACCAATCACGATCGCGCCAATCGTCATAAACCGGAATAAGCCAACCAGAGGATCGACCTGACGTAAATCGGCGATTGCGGTATGCAGTTCTGTTGTGAGCGTGTCTGAAGTCGAAATACTGCCCATACCCGTACCTTCTGTTTAAACGCACTGCTACACAGTTAAGATCATTTTGCTGTTAGACTGCTGTCAATCCCTCACCTATCGTGCTTCTAAATTAATCGCAAGGTAGGGCGATCCAATTTCAGATCGGCGCAACTCAAATACCTATGGCAGAATGGATGAATACAATATCTATTTTACTGGATGAGTTACCTTCGATCGTTAGCATTCTAGTAGGTAGCAACTTAAGTTAAATAATTTCGATGAGATCTTGAAAATTTGCAACTCTCATGGTACAGACTACCCTAACTCACAAAATGTTAACAACGCGAGTTGGCAAGCTTTCCAATCACCTTTGACTCCGACATTCATTTTATCGCATCGACCCTGATGGCGACCGTCGGGTTGAAAAAAGCGGCAATTTCGACAGAAGATTGGGGTAGGGCACATATAAATTCTTATTGTTTTTATTCAAGTTAGTTGCGCTAAATAAAGCTGTGAAGATTTACCAGAGGTTATCTAGCTGTCAAAAAATTTATATTAACTTTGACTTCACCCACAGCCATTGAACCAAATGAATATGAGGAAGTTGTGAGTATTAACTTCTTTTCTAATGGTTTAAGCAACCGATTAATATTTTAGAACATATCAGATCCCCGACTTATCGAAGAAGTCGGGGATCTAACCTCGCAAACGTCCTAACCGCCCTGGCGATTGCGGCTCTCTCCGCTAAACAGTGTAAAATGTAGCGATCGCTACATTTTACACTCCTCCTGAATATGGATTTCCACCTAAATTATTTATTAAACTTACCGAATACCAGCGTTTTCACTCCCTTTGGGAAATCGATTTGATTTCTGTCTGGATGGCTTGCCAATCGCTGTGTACGCCTGATTTTTCGAGTTCTGCTAGTTCGGCGTGATGTTGGGCGAGGGTGGCTTCTTGGGCGGGGAGGGTTTGTTCTAGGGCGGTAAGATCGGTAATGGTTCGATCGAGATCTTGTTGGTTTTTGGCAATCTGGCTCTGGAGTTGGGTTTGTTGGTTGGTTAATTGAGTAAGGTTACTTGGGTTATGAAGCGGCTGAAGGTATTGATTGGGTTTGGGAACATCGGATTGAAGATCTAGCACAATTTGGGTTTTGAGTATGAGATGTATCGAGGAAGTAGAAACTCAGAGACAGATTATTCAGCGAGAACTCGATCTACTTAAAACCCAAGAGCAACGCAATATTTTGGGACAGTTTTCGACACCGACTATCCTGGCCAATGATATTCTTCGGAATACTTTAAAGCTAATGCCAGCTAGTGAGAAAATTCGCTTTCTCGATCCAGCAATTGGCATCAAACCGATTTTACCAAGTCCGCGACACCTTTCAGGGATAGAAGTAGAATCTGATGCTTTTGGATATCCCGCGATCGATCCTCGGTTGTTTGTCCTTGATTGCAAGTTGCCAATTAGTGAAATTGAACTGCTTTATCCTGAGTTGTACGCATATCTTCAGATAGGAATTAAAACAGGGGTTGCCAATCGATATTTGTGCAAAAGTCGCAAGCTTTGGTATGCACAAGAAAATCGGGCTGAGAGTCATTTCTACTGTACATACATGGGTAGATCTGACAAGAATGGTAAGAAGTCATTTCGATTTATTCTAAATCATTCAAAAGCGATCGTTGCTAATTCGTATCTGATTCTTTATCCAAAGTCAGAAGTAGCGGCTGTTATCGCCAAAGATCCAGAAATGGTGGCAACATTTTTTGAAGCGTTGAATGCGATTACGGAGAAGGTGATGGTTGATGAGGGGAGGGTATATGGTGGTGGGATGCATAAGTTAGAGCCGAGGGAGCTTGCTAATGTTCCGGCTCCTGAAATACTAAGATCGATCATCTCACGGAGATGATGCCTTTCCCTTATTGTCACTTTAGATCGATTCTCCAGACTATATAGCCTGGATTAGAATTTTCCCATTCCCTCACAGATATATAAATTTGGGTATCGAGGAAATAAGCTGCTTCATAAGCAAGCCTCAAACTACGCTCCAAGACATCCCTCTTAACTTCTTTAGTATCATAACTGCCGATCGCTTTTTGCAGTCCTAGAGATAATACTTCTATCAAGTCGTGACCACAACAAACTTGCCAAGGATCTAAATCTTCTCTTGTCAGATCGCGAATCTTCTGCTGTATAACCTCGCACTTAATGGTGAAACATTGAGATTTGTTTTGAACTGTCCTAATTAGATCGATTTCGTTTAGCTTTAATGTCTTCTCATTGATAAATTTCTTAAATTCAATACCTTCAAAGGTCAAGTTCAATTCATCTAGTTGAGATAACCAGCGGAGATAACCTATAGACAGGCTACATTGGAGTAATATAGTTCTAAGATCTCGATCGAGGTTACTAATTTTCTCCTCCGATCCGAACTCTAATAATAATTTATCAAGTGCGGGTGACTGAATTATTAAGGTTTCCAGATCGTGAGTATCTGTGAGGATTAAATTTGGGCTGCGATCGAGTAGTGGGGACAAGCAGCGATCGAAGTCTGCATCGACGATACCTAATGCACCTTGAAAGTTGTCTTCATCCAAAATCTCTAGAACCCGAATAACGATCTTTTTGCTGGATGGCTTGCCAGATACTACTCTCAGTTTACATTCATCACAATTGGTAAAACGTTCATAAAATACCTTGTCCGTACTACCTTCGAGTAGTAAGAAACTACCATTAAAAGTCGATCTTTGCTGTCTAATTTCATTAGCAAAGCGATCGGGTGTAAGAAACTCTCTCATTTATCAGATCCTTTCAACTCCACTGTTAGATCCCAGCGATCTTGAATGATATCTGGTGAATGAGTAGCCATC
>NZ_JANOJV010000164.1:0-6681 GCF_031418915.1 Chamaesiphon sp. VAR_48_metabat_135_sub
TTGAGGGCACTATAAATCTGGGGCATCTTGCCACCAGTAAATTCTACGTCCACAACTGGACCAATAACTTGGGTGAGTTTACCCACGTTTGTTTTTTCTGCGGTGCTAGCCATGTGCCGTTACTACTTATTATTGTGTGATTTTGTCTATAGCGATTCGAGCAACAAACCAGATCGTCGATCTGTTGTTTTAGTTATCGGTTCGGTTATTAGTTCTGTAGTTTTCAGCGATTTGTCACCCTCGATCGGGTAGAAAACATCGGTACTAGAGTTTCCACTCTCGATCGATCTCCCAATTGCTGTTGACTTTTGACTTTTGACTGAATCGATACAGTTTGTTAGCTACTCTTAATATTTTGCAATGCTATGGTTTAGTTTATCATCGAACGCGCACGGTGCTGTGGGTATTTATCGGGATTACCTAACGGTAGGCTACGCCAACGATCGAACTTTCGCTCGCTCGCTCAAAACACTAGATTTAGATCCCGCACCGATGTGTATGCTGTCGCTAGCTTACTCGATACCCAGTGCCCAATGCACAACAGCCGGATAATAGGCAAGAGATCCGCTATGCTCACTCTTTGCGACTGCGTGCTTGCGATCGAGATAGGTGCGTAATTTGGCGCGGATCGATCGATTTTCTAAAGCGGTGAGTACCTGAGTAGCGGACTGATATCGATCGGGTAGAGATATCTGCATCATTTTACTGATGATTTCGCGCAAGTCGATACTAATCTCTAGTGTGTCTGCCCAAATGAGTTCGCAAGTGTGAGGATCGGTGGGAAACTGACTCGGTTCTTTTCCAGTTAATAGATAAACGCAGGTGATGGCTAAGGCGTAAATATCGCTAGCATAGACTGCGCGATTAGCTAATTGTTCTGGCGGCGCAAATCCTGGCGTGCCAATTGATTGGCTGCTGGATATCGCTTGTTGTTGCACCGTAGTGGGAGGATATATGTCTTTAACGGCACCGAAATCCACCAACACAAACCGGAGATCGGTTTGGCAGAGAATAATGTTCTGCGGCTTGATATCGCGGTGAATCAGATGATGAGAGTGGATATATTCCAACAGTTTCAGCATCTGAATCAAAAATTCTTCGACTTCTGATTCCGTAAATTTCCGCTGTTGACTGACGATCTGCGTCAGTACGAGACCAGGAATATATTCTTCAACCAGATAGAGATCGGTACCAATCTTAAAATAATCAAGTAAGGTAGGAATTTGAGCATGACTGCCCAGACGACTCAAACTGAGTGCTTCTAGCTCGAACTGTCTGTAAGTGTCAGCAATTAGGTTTGGATCTGTAAATTGTGGCGCAAGTTTCTTGATGACACACAATGGCTGGCCTGGTAAGTAAATATTATCAGCCAAAAAGGTAATCCCAAAGCCACCTCGACCCAATCGCGATCGAATTAGATATCGGTTGGCGAAGATCCCATCCCGATCTGATGCATAGACTGGTATCTGCCATCCCAAGCTATCCCGCTCAAATTTAGCTGATGTGGCAGACTGAATGGTGACAGCATCGGTCATAAGCAAATCGATTATTTTGCAGAGCGGCTGCACCAAACATTTTCATATCGGCACAACTGAAATAGCCGATAATTCACTATCATACTAGCTATATCCCAAGGACTTCTCAGCCAATTCAAGTATTTTTCGATGACAAGTAGGAGAATTTTATAAATTAACCGCTGGTGAAAACCGGTAAGATCGAAAGATAAAATCGCCAACTACCCCATCATCTCTCCCTCTGGTCTATGTCCAACAATTATGTACCGATGTCTACTCAACCATTACTTTCTGCCCGAGGATTGTGTAAGACTTTTGGCGGTGTTAAAGCGGTTCAGCAGGCAGGGATCGAAGTAGCCACAGGGAGTATTACAGGTTTAATCGGCCCCAATGGAGCGGGAAAAACTACTTTCTTCAACCTATTATCCAATTTTATTCGGGCAGATTCTGGTCAAATCGAATTAAATGGTCGAAAAATTGATAACTTACAATCGCATCAAATCGCTAGATTAGGGATGGTGCGGACATTTCAGGTCGCAAAAGCTCTATCTCGTATGTCCGTATTAGAGAATATGATGTTGGGAGCTAAAGATCAGATGGGTGAGAAATTTTGGCAAGTATGGTTACAGCCAAATCAAGCGCGAATCGAGCAGCGGGAGTTGAAAGACAAGGCAATGACGATTCTTTCCTCGGTGGGTTTGAGTGCGAAGGTGAATGACTATGCGGGGGGACTATCGGGGGGACAACGGAAGCTGCTGGAAATCGGGCGGGCATTAATGGCAGATCCGAAGTTAATTTTATTAGATGAGCCTGCGGCAGGGGTCAATCCCCGCTTGATTGAGGATATTTGCGGTCACATTCATAACTGGCGGAAGGAGGGTTTAACTTTTTTGATTATCGAACATAACATGGATGTGATTATGACTTTATGCGATCGAGTCTGGGTATTAGCTGAAGGAACTAATCTTGTCGATGGAACGCCAACTAAGGTGCAAAACGATCCGAGGGTGATTGAGGCTTATTTGGGAATAGATTGAGTTGGTTGAAGGTTGAAAGTGATGGTCTGATTGTACTGAGCGGAGTGATTACTCGATCGATGAGAATTATTGCTTATATTTATACAGATCCACTGATTGAATCACCTCCAGATTTAGAGATTTGGGGGTGGGAGATCGATCGAGTCTATCAAGATTTGGGACAGCGGGACGAACTCGATCGATTGTTACAGGATTGTGTGAAAGAAGGATGCGATTATTTATTAGTCAGACGTTTGGATGAATTAGGCGATTCCATACGGGAAATCCAGCAAGTTTTGTCAAAATTGCAGGAGCGAAATGTCGAGTTAATTACTACTGAAACTGACATCGAACGGCAATTAACGCTGTTGCAATTAATCGACACAATTCATTCTAGTCAAGTCAGTCGGCGGATGCGACAAGGACATGCCCGCAATCGGTTAAAATTTTTGCCACCGCCAGGGAAGGCTCCCTATGGTTATCGACGGGGCAAGGATAAATATACGATCGATCGATCGGCGGCTCCTGTCGTCAAGGATTTTTTCGATCGATTTATCATCTATGGTTCGTTGCGGGGTGCAGTTCGATATCTGGAGAAAAAATACAATAAAAAGATTGCTGCTTCTACGGGGCTAAGGTGGCTTTCTAATGCCGTCTATCGGGGTGATACATCATATCTTAATGGTGAGGTAATTTCGGATACTCACGCGGCGATTTTATCGCGGGATGAGGCAGCCCAGATCGATCGATTATTACGTCGCAATCGACGATTGCCACCTCGCACGGCTAGTGCGCCGAGATCGCTGGCTGGGTTAGTTAATTGCAGTCATTGCGGGCAAACTATGACCATAACTAATGTCTCGGCTCCGCGTCGAGTTGAGAAGTATTTATATCTACGTCCGACTCATTGCGATCGAGTACCCAAGTGTAAATCGATCCGGTACGATCGAGTCTTGACGACGACTATCGATCGAATTTGTGCGGATTTACCCATTGCTGTAAATCAGATGGGGATGCCTAATTTGGATGGATTAAAAGCCAAAGTATCTCAGGAAATTGTTGATAAAAAACAGGCGATTGAGTCTCCAGGATCGAGGATCTCTCAACGAGAAACTGAAGATTTACGCATCTACAAACTGAAAACAGAAATCTCCCAACTCCAAGATAGATTAGCGGCATTTCCACCAGTAAACCTCCAATCCCTAGCCCAAGCGGTTTCAATTTCGCAATTTTGGCTGGATTTATCCGAATCAGAACGCCGCTTCTACTTTCGGGAATTCATCCGATCGATCTCGATCGATCCGCAAGCTGCTAATTTAGATCTACAATTACGGTTTATTTTTTGACCATATTCCAGCAATGATTGAGCCAGCAGTTACGATTTATCCAGGTTATTTATCACCAACAGCAGCAACCGAACTATACATCCAACTACGCGATCGCATTGAGTGGGATTTGCGGATCAGTGCGCGGAAAACTGCTTGCTTTGGGCTATCTTATAACTATTCTGGCTTGACCTATGAAAATAAGCCGATGCACTCTCTGCTTCAGCCTCTATGTGCGCGGCTGCAAGCAACCTTGGGATTTGAACCAAATAGCTGTCTGATCAACTTCTACGAAGATGGACGCGCCAAAATGGGCTTCCACTCCGACGAAATCGATAATCTCGAAGATGGTACGCAGATTATTATTATCTCTCTAGGTGTCGATCGGAAGCTCTCATTTCGATCGAAAGCTGATTACTCCCAACGGCTGCAATATCTACTGTCTCACGGTTCATTGTTGTACATGAGCCAGCGCACTCAAGAATTTTGGAGTCATGCGATTAAAAGAGCGAATGTGCTAGATGGTCGCATCAGCCTGACATTTCGCCGAATCATTCCAGATTGGCCTTTATCCTAGACATCTTCCCAGATGCTAATTTGAGGTTTCGTAGACCCTTACCCCACCCCAACCCTCTCCTTAGAAAAGGGCGGGAGTAAGAGTCGGGCGATTTTCCTAACCCGAACTCCTGCGTAGCGATAATAAACCTGCGATCGTAATCCCACAGTAATTTGCAGCCAGATCTACCAGATCGAACGTCCGCCACGGTATCCAAATTTGAGAAAACTCTTCGATCGTAATGGCTATCGCCACGATCGAGCAACCTAATAATACTTTTTGACGACCAATTTTTATCGTCCGACCATTAAATGCATAGTTGAGCAAAAATGCCAAAGTGCCAATCAGCACAAAATGCCCAAACTTGTCACCAAATGGCAGCAGATTAACCCATTGGATAATTCCCCGCAGCCGCCCCAGATCGTTGGCAATAATCACACCTGAAACAAACAATAAAAATAAGCAAAAAGGCAGCCAACGTTTCAGGAGCATATAGTCAAATCCGACGATCGATATCAGTTAAGCAACAATAGCCCTGGGGGCTTGTCCAGAAATATTGGGAATTGTTCGGTCAATCGCCCTACTCGATCTAGCAAAATTAGGCTAAAATTTGAGGGTGTAAAGATAATATTAAACTTATTTTTAAAGCCTGAAAGCAAATACCAACACGGCTTGTAAACTTTTCAGTGCTCCCTTTCAGGTAACTACATGAACTTACTCGAATCGATCGTCCCATTCGACAGCTATGCCACTGCAATGGCTCAAGATGTCTTGGGTTGGCTGGGGATGAGTGTAAAAGTCCAGAATCTCGATCGATTGCCTCCTTCTGGACCACTACTAATTGTCTGCAATCATCGCAGCTTCCTCGACCCCTTTTTACTCACCAGTTTTCTCAAGACACCGATAAACTTCGTCTGTCACCGGTACATGGGTAATGTCCCCGTCCTGCGCGAGGTGCTACAAACCTGTGGCGGCTTCCCCTTGAGCAATAGTGACTGGTATCCCGATCTATTGCACCATTCTACCGAACTATTCGATCGAGGTAAAACCATCGGCATCTTTCCAGAAGGCGCGGCTCCAATGCTCGATACTCCCGCTCCTGGCGTGTTACGCCCTTTTTATCGCGGCTTCGCTCATTTGGCATTGCAGGCGAAAGTTGTCAACCTCCAGATTTTGCCAGTAGCGATTTTTTCTCAAGCCGAAATGCAATGGCCAGCAGTGCCTCTGAGCGTGCTGCATCGCTTAGATCCGTTAGAGCCGCTGTTCAAACAAGATGGTTGGCACCCAGCAGTGCTATATCGAGAAATCGCGATTAGAATTGGCACACCGATCTCGATCGCGCCATATAGCGAACACTACCACGGTCGCCAAGCTGGTACAGTAGTAAAAGATCTCACCGCCACCTTATCCAGACAAGTTGCTGACCTGCTCGTCGCGTAAACCATGCAGCTTCATTCTCCGAGTTTTTTCCAGCCTCGAACCGCCCAGCCTCATCTTCCACTGTTTGTATTTTTTCCAGGGATGGATGGAACTGGTCAGTTATATCACACCCAAATCGACCGATTAGCAGCCAAATTTGATATTCGCTGTCTCAAAATTGCCTCTAACGATCGCACCAATTGGTCGGAATTGGTCGATCGATCTTTACAGCTCATTACCAAAGAGCTACCGGAAGGGCGTGAGGCATACTTCTGCGGCGAGTCTTTTGGTGCTTGTTTGGCGATGCAAGTAGCAGGGCAAATGAGCGCGAAAATTGGCAAGTTGGTGCTGATCAATCCCGCTTCTTCGTTCGGACGATGGCCGTGGCTAGCCAGCGGAAGTGCCCTGTCTGGACTGTTGCCAGATGCGCTGTATCCCCTGTCGGCGAGGATTTTGATGAATTTTTTAGTTTCAGCAGATCGAGTCGCCGCAGCAGAGCGTCAAAGTTTACTAGATGCAATGCTTTCGGTACAACCGCAGACTGCGGCTTGGCGATTAAACTTGCTCCGACAGTTCCAGGTTGATTCGGTCGTCCCCAAAATTATCGATATTCCAACGGTACTGATTGCTGGAGGACTCGATCGACTGTTGCCATCGCCCCTAGAGGTGCGCTTTCTAGGCCGAATGCTCCCCAAGTCAAAAACTACTCTACTACCTTACAGTGGTCATGCTTGCCTACTAGAACAGGATATTAATCTAGTCGATCTACTGTGAAATCGAACATTTACCTAGAACAGCAGAATGCCCCCACCAGAACGGTACTCCGTTTGGTGGTGGATTGGTCGGGTCAC
>NZ_JANOJV010000165.1:0-21348 GCF_031418915.1 Chamaesiphon sp. VAR_48_metabat_135_sub
GTTCCCCGACGGTTTGCGAAAAGTGCGGTCTTGGGGTTTCCCCGTCTTGTCTCACCTTTTTTGACGGGGAACCCGTCCAAAGGTGAGCCGCAAGTAGAGCACCTTTTCAAGACAGCGGCTTTTTTATTCGGGGGTTCCCCCCGAATAAAAAAGCGGCGCAGTGTGGTCGGGTTCCCCGACCATACAACTGCGACAAGACAACGATTTTGGCGGCGAATCAAGACAGTTGAAAGTTGGAAGTTGAAAGCGAAAAATGTCGTTAATTCAGGTCGAGGTTACGTTCGACAAAGGCAAACTTTACGCCTTGATTTTCAAGATCCGCCAGAATAGAATCGTAGGCTTCTAAATCCCAGAGCGTCCACTTGGCAGTCGCTTGAGGATCTCTACCTGGCAAAATGTGTGGACTAGTTGCTAAAAACTCTTTCAAGCTACGAACAGTCTGCCGCGCGACACTTGGCTCGTGCCAGCGAGGTTGTGCAGCTAGCGTGGCAATTTCTGCCCGCATGGCGGAAGCTAGTACGGCATTTCCTTCAGACTCGGCTTCTTTGAGCAGCTTGCTATAGCCTGTCGTATCTTTATAGATAAAGTTGTCAATCCTGTCTACGCCTAGTTCTGTGGCGATCCGATCGAGTTGGTTTAATAATTGGGGTACTGTTGTCCCATACACTAATCCTTCCGCCTGACTGTCCATTGCAGTGGGAAGTGGGGCGATTTTGCCATGTTCGAGTTCGATCGTCAGCCAGTATGCCATAAAAGTCTCTATCTAGTAACACCACATAGTTATATGGTGCCCAGGCTAGGATCTGAAGTTGCTAATTATCGATCGTGGATGTTGGGAAATTGAGAAATATTTCACTACTGTTGCTGTGCGCAGTATACGCGATCGATAGTCAAATTTAGGCAATATACTACGATCGAGTCTCATCCAATTTAGCTCGAACTGCTTGAATATCTTGCCACATCAACCACTTAGGTTTGCCAACATCTGGAGCGGGATTGCGCAACAAATAGGCTGGATGAAAAATCGGCATACACCATCTTCCTTCCCATTCAATCCAAGTTCCCCTAATTTTGGTAATCCCGTCTTTTTTGCCAGTAATTGCCCGGACTGCGGTTGCACCAGTCAGCAAAATAATTTTTGGATTTACCAACCGGATTTGTTCGAGTAAATAGGGCTTGCAAGCGGCAACTTCGGCGGGTGTGGGCACGCGATTCTCAGGCGGACGACAGCGGACGACATTGCAGATATAGACATCGCGCTCGATCGTTAGTTTAACAGCAGCGAGAATTTTTTCGAGCAATTGACCCGATCGACCGACAAATGGTAAACCTTGTTCGTCTTCATTTTGCCCTGGCCCTTCCCCAATAATCAAGATCGGTGCTTGTTCGTTACCTCTGCCCACAACTGAATTGATGCGCGTATCGCCCAATTCGCAGCGATGGCAAATCTGACAATGGGTAGCGAGTTGACTGATACTAGTATAGGTACCTGGTGGAATCGGAATACTACTAATCGTCGGAATTAGATCGAAGTTGCTGCCCATTGTAGATTCTACAGATGAATCAGCAATGGCTTGACCAAAAATATTTAGTTGGGATTCTGAAGACATGCGGCGATTGAATGAAATGATACTGGGTCTAGAACTTCCAACTATATTAAATCCCAATTATATATTTACGCCACTCCGCATGGGAGCCATTATTGACGTGACTAGCCGCCTCGTAGTGTAAACTGCTATGGGGTCTGCGGGGTTGGGAGGGGAGATATAAATTAGCTTCCTTAGGAGTCCGATTGCCTTTTTTGACATTGCAGCGCATACACGCAGTCACCAGATTTTCCCAACTATTCGTACCGCCACGCGATCGAGGGATAATATGATCTAGGGTCAAGCCATCACCTTTACAACCACAGTATTGACAAGAGTGAAGATCTCGGTTGAGAATATTCCTGCGCGTGAGGGGGATTTCTCGATAAGGCACAGTAACGTAATGCCTGAGGCGAATTACCGTTGGCAGTGGAAAATCTCGGGATAAAAATTTACCATTATGTTCGACCTGTTCTGCCTTCCCTTTGAGCATCAAAATTACCGCACGTCGCCAACCAGTGATGTTGAGCGGCTCGTAGGAAGCATTTAACACCAGCACTTTGCTCATGTCTACTTAAGGATTTGAGACCTAATCTTCCCCTGATGTTAACACAAACTGAATCGAGTGTTGGCGATCGGCAATACACTTGCAAATTGAGATTTTCATCTCTTTCCAACTATTTCGGCAACTGTGCCGTTAGATGGTTGACACTCCCCCCGCTCGGTGAGGTTTCGCTCTCGCTCACTCTCACAAGCGACGTTTTTTGGGGGAAGCTTCCCCCAAAAACGTCGCGCCTAAAAGCAGGGGGATTCTCAGTTCAATGACTCATCTTGCCATCACAGGTTTGCACCAGTAACAGTAGAGGACGAATCTCCCTGAGCGATTCCAATATCTAGTATTGAGGTTCCCACATGCCCTGCGGTACCTATTGCTTTGGTCAATATATTGAGTGCGGCATTATGGTCGCGTCCGAGTTCGCAGCCGCACTGACAAGAGTGAGTGCGGGTAGACAAAGACTTCTTCACAATTACACCACAACTAGAGCATTCTTGGGATGTATAGGCTGGATTCACTGCAACAGTAATCCGCCCAAATATCCGCCCAAATGTTTCTAGCCAAACTCTAAATTGATACCATCCCGCATCAGAAATTGATTTGGCTAAACAATGGTTTTTGACCATGTTTCTCACTCTTAAATCTTCGTAAGCTATCAAGTCGTTAGACTGAACTACGCACCGTGCTAATTTCACAGCATGGTCTTTACGTTGCCGACTTATTTTAAGGTGGATTCTACCTAGCTCGATCCGAGATTTGATGCGATTGTTTGAACCTTTGACTTTGCGTGAAACTAAGCGTTGTGCCCGTTTCATCTTTATTTCACCAGCACGGTAAAATTTAGGGTTTTCAACCTCTAAGCCGTTTGAATCAGTGTAGAAACTGGCAAGTCCAACATCTAACCCAATCGTGTTACCAGTGGCAGGTAAAATCTCTGTACGATCTACAGAAATGCAAAATTGAACATAGTAGCCATCTGCTCTTTTTACCAGCCTCACCCGTTTGATTTGGCAAAGCTGGTAAAAGTTGAGATCGCGAGTACCTTTAAGTTTCAACTTGCCGATACCTTTCCGGTCAGTGAAGGTAATCGATTTGCGGTCATCACTTAATGCCCACCCAGACGTTTTGTATTCAACTGAGCGGTTGTCTTTTTGGAATTGAGGAAAACCCTTCTTGCCAGCAATCTTACCTTTGCAGTTGTCATAAAAACGTTGGATTGATGCCCAAGCACGTTCGGCTGCTGCTTGACGTGCCATCGAATTGAGTTGGCTAGCAAACGAAAACTCTTTAGCCAGCACAGCACAGTATTTGTTAAGGTCGTAACAAGACTTTGCCCCTCCGTCCATCCATAAGCGAATAGCCTTATTTCGGATGAACTGGACAGTCCGAATTGCCTCTTCAACTGCGTTGAACTGGTTAGATTTGCCGTAAGCTTTATACTCAAATACGAGCATCAGGGGTAGTGATTTAGCTATGCTTATGACAAACACAATATCATAAATCAAGGGTTTGAGTAAGGTGATAACATTGTTTAAAAGCGTTAGGCGGCTAAAGCCGCACGAGTCGTCTTTCCTCCGTGCGCTGTTGGTGTAGCCTGCCGTAGGCACAGCGACACGGTTTTCAGACATCCCGCCATCTCCTGATAATTAGATAATGAACCCATTTTTAAAAACCACTTATGTCCATCAAAACTAACCAACTACAGCAACTAAATCCTCTCAGCGTACCCAACCGTCTGTTACTAGGTCCTGGGCCTTGTAACGCTCATCCTACCGTCCTTCAGGCGATGAGTACGACCCCGCTAGGACACCTCGATCCAGCATTTTTACAGATTATGGACGAGATTCAGTCCCTATTGCGATATGCATGGCAAACCGATCATCCTCATACGATTGCCGTCAGCGGTACTGGTTCGGCGGCGATGGAAGCGACAATCGCCAATAGTGTCGAGCCTGGAGATGTGATGCTGATTGGGGTGGCTGGATATTTTGGGAATAGACTGGTAGATATGGCGGGACGTTATGGTGCCGATGTTCGCACGATTTCCCAGCCTTGGGGTCAAAATTTCTCCCTCGAGGAACTCCGCACGGCAATGGCTACTCACCGCCCCAAAATTTTGGGATTGGTTCATGCAGAGACATCGACAGGTTGCCGTCAACCGATTGAGGGTGTGGGCGAATTGTGTCGGGAGTATGACTGTTTGCTACTCCTCGACACCGTAACCAGCCTGGGCGGGGTGCCAATCCATCTGGATGATTGGGGAGTCGATCTGGCTTATAGTTGCTCTCAGAAGGGCTTAGGGTGCGCTCCTGGAGCTTCACCATTTACGATGAGTCCGCGAGCGATGGAAAAATTACTAGCCCGACCAACGAAGGTGCCGAATTGGTATCTGGATATGCTGCTTTTGGGCAAATATTGGGGTGCGGAGCGGATGTATCATCACACCGCACCGATTAATCTCTATTACGGTTTGCGTGAAGCTCTACGCCTGGTGTCAGCAGAAGGCATCGATAATAGCTGGACTCGACACCAATTAAATGTCGAATATCTCTGGTCTAGTTTAGAATCGATCGGGCTAAAAATGCACGTCGAGCAGCAATATCGTTTACCAACGCTGACAACTGTCTGCATTCCTGATGGTGTCGATGGTAAAGCTGTTGCCAAGCAATTATTGCTCGAACATAATATCGAAATTGGTGGCGGTTTGGGTGAACTAGCGGGGAAAGTTTGGCGGGTAGGGTTGATGGGTTACAACAGTCGTAAAGATACTGTCGATCGATTAATTACTGCTTTGAAACAAGTTATCTAGTGAATAACATAAATTGACATCCTCCCGCCACTAATCGGAGTAACGTTCTGGCGGGGGTCTCCTTGGGGTTTAGATGAAATGACAGATCCCCGACTTCTTCAAGAAGTCGGGGATCTTGCCGTAATGCTCGAGTCGATTGTTTTTAAGACTAAAATCTTCATCGTTTGACGAGAATATATGCTTTAGTATATTCAGGCAATTTGCGCGTATAAGCAGCGAAATCTTCCTTGCTGTCGAACACGCCTGCCAAAAAATCTAACTGATGTAAATTAGGTAAAAAAGCACCCCCAGTATCGGCAATAATTCCCATTCGCAACCGTGGTTTGCCATCAACTGAATTTTCCGTCACTACGATTCTACCCAATCCAATATTCAACACATCTCCTGCAAAAGTTACTCCTGGTTTGAGTGAAATTTTCGTCTGAATTGTGCCACCATATCCTTTAATTGCCGCAACAGGCTTAAAATACCAGTACCGCTTTTGTTCGATCGGATCTAAACCTTTAACATAGGGAATATTATTACTGCGATCGACATTAAAAAACTTAGAGGTACCATCGTTAAATTTAATTAACACCGTTCCTTCCATCAATGCCGATTCTAATCCCTCTCGATCGAGATAAGCAAGCGGTTCCACCGCTCCAAATTCGATCCCCTTGGGTTCGTAGATATTTTTCAAGACATCTTGTTTGGTATATTTGAGCCGAATCGTATCAATATCGGTATCTGGTTTGAGGGCGTACAGCCCCGCATTAAACTCCTTGGTAGGAGTGCGAGAGCCTGGATGGGTAAATACGGCATATTTGGTCATCCGTACCCGTTTTTCGTCCTTTACGGTAGGATTAAATGCCGTCCACTGGATCGATCGAAAGTTGGTATTTAAAAACTTCGGATCTTGGAGCCGGATCGATCTTTTCGCTTTGATATCCTGCTGTAAAGTCAACACCATAAAATCCAGAGTTTTGACAATATCTGCGACTTTCACCCCTTGGGTACCTAGAATTCCCTCGCGCTGAAGATCTGGATCGCGATCCAATCGATTCTTAAAATATTTGCGAGTGCTATTCAAAACTACCAGTAAATCTGCGGCATTAAAATTTACCTTAGTATTGGGGAGATTTGCCGCTTTCAAAATCTCGCTACTCTGAGCCATAAATTGAGGTTGCTTTAACTCATCAATCACCTGATAATCACCAATCTGTGCGGGAATAGAAGGATCGATCCAAGGTGTTGGGAATGGTGCAACTTGAGGAACTGCGATCGTCGGTGACGAGACAGTTGGGGTAGCTCTAGTAACAATTGACGAGGGCGAAATCGCAGGTGCTGGAGTAGTCAATGGCGAGGGTAAAATTTCAGGTATCGATTCAGTGACGATCGGGCGAGTACATGCTGTCAACACGATCGATCCAATCCCAACTATTAATCTAAAATATCTCACGCTTAACTTAAATTAACTATAGATCTTGAGTAGCCTGACAGAAATATTGATAATCTATCTGCACTTGGCTAGCATAATTATTAGCATAAATTATAACTTCTTGCTGCCAATCTACATTCCCACCAAAATCGATGAGTGCTTGGGCGATCGCGGCACCCGATTTACCGCTACCATGAAGATGAGCAAAGGCAGTAACTTCACCCATCGTATCGATTAATTGTGCTAGTTCCGCAAGACTAATCTTACCAGGTTTCAGCTCGATCTTATCTTGGGTTGGCTGGAGTTCTCTCAATAAATAACTACCACCATTAAACTCAATTGCTGCTAATAATGCTGGTGGTGCCGATCTAACTAATGATTGAACCCTCATTACTCGTGTTGCTTGATTTTCCCACTCAGGTTGCACTATTGTCAAATATGGTTGTAAGCTAGAAATTGACTGTTGTTTGAAATCGAGTAAATAATTACGATCTGGCGAACCTTTGCCCGCTACTAAAATTAGGTATCGATCGAGTCCCAAGCTGCCCGTGCCTGCAACTCGAAATCCCACATCTAAAACATCAAAGAAGTCTGGATTTACTTGCGTCTTTGCCCAATTGGAGATCGCTTGCCTAACTTGTCGATCTCGATCTTTGCTAATCTCCATAATTTTTTCACCGTCAAATTTTAACTGGCGATGCTCGTCCACTAATTCAGTTCGTTCGTCCAAAAAAGCACTACGTTTACGGCGGTGTAAATCCTCAAGTAGATCGGCTACCATTCCTCTGGCATTATCCTCAACAATTTCTCTAATCCTGCCAGCATTTAGAGCCTTTGTATAACTATTTAGATAAATTTGGGCTAATGTATGAGCATCAGATTGAGTAAAAAGTAAACTGTCTACAGCTAGAAATATACTAGTTAATAATCGAGCGATATCCCAAGCACAAGGAGCAAGTACACCTTCATCGAAATCATTAATTCCAAAATAAATTTGACGGTCATCACCCTTGTAAGCACCAAAATTTTCTAAATGTAGATCGCCACAGATCCAAGTAACTGGAGCTAAATTTAAGATTGAATCTACAGGCAAATCTCGATAAAATAGGTGACACGTTCCTCGAAAGAATGCAAAAGCATTTTTACGCATCTTGGCATATTTTCGAGGTAAGATATCTCGGTCGCGCTGGTTATCGAAGGCTTGAATTAATTGGTAAATATCTCGATCGTTCTGATTGAATAAGCTATTTTTCATAAAACTTATCGCTAGTTTAGATTTTGAAAACCCTAGATAACTAGATTAGCACGAATATTTATAGCACTACGATCGTCTGAAACCTAAAGTCTAAATTCTCAAGTCTAACACCTAATTTATATGCGCTTAATTGGAATTACTGGCGGAATTGGTACGGGCAAAAGTACCGTTACTAACTATTTACAGACACGATATAACTTACCGATTTGGGATGCTGACATCTATGCTCGATCGGCTGTAGCAGTTGGCTCACCAATTTTACAGGCAATTAGCCAGAGGTACGGTAACGATATTTTACAACCGGATGGGACACTCGATCGACACCATTTGGGTGAGATTATCTTCAGCAATCTCCAGGAACGTCATTGGTTAGAAGCTCAAATCCATCCTTATGTGCGTAGCTGCTTTGAGACAGAGATTAGTCGCCTTGCACCAGATGCTACCGCAGTGCTGGCGATTCCCCTACTATTTGAGGCAAAAATGACCGATCTCGTGACAGAGATTTGGGTAGTTAGTTGCGATCGAGCCACTCAATTAAGTCGGATTATGAACCGCGATCGATCGAGTGAGACAGATGCGCAAATGCGAATCGAGAGTCAAATGCCACTTGATGATAAACTAGCCCAGGCAGATGTTAATTTAGATAACTCAACAAATATAACAGATCTCGAAAGACAGATCGATATTAAAATAGCCTCTAACTGGCTATGAACATTCTGGCAAATACAGAAACTGATTAACTCGAACAATCATTTTAAGCTATTGAGATGCACAATAAAAGCCATTTTTAAGCATTTCTGCCAAACAAGTAAAATCGATGTTTACAGGGGTACTGACGACAACGATATGGATAAATATTTATGAGAGAGAGGACTCGATCCAATCGACTGAATCGATGGGCACGACAAACTTTTTTAGTCTGACATTTTGGACATTTACGAATAGCTTTATTTAAACTTTTAGTCAATACTTTCATGGAGTTCGTGAGAAGAGATAGTTTATTTTTTCTGGCAAATTGAGTTTACTATCAAATTTTAGATCTCGATCGCTAGACAAGTTTTTAATAACTTAGCGGCGAATGGTAGCTTTAGAATAGTATGCTTTATAGCTCAATTTTTGGAGTTATTGATTTCCAGAAATCTATCTTAAAACAAATTGGAACGATACACATAAGATATTGACATTAAATACTTGAATTCTGAGAGAAACCGATCTTACTTATCCAGTACTCGGGGCGAAACTAATGTCGGGTATAGAGGAAAAAGAGGGGGATTTATTACCAGCAAAACGGGTTGCGACACTTCGGTAGACTCAGTGCATTGCTTTATCAATTGCCACGGCTGTCGAGAATCGATCGTAGATAATACCCAAAGCATTTGTGTCGCCCTGTCGCAATGCAGTCAAAACTTGAAGATCGGACTCATCAGTCAGCATGGGCTTTAGAAAAACCAGAGAACACCTGAGACCACATAATACCCCATCATTACCCCCCCTGTTACCGACGAAAATAGTCCGAACACACTCAAGATCGTCACGACCCTTAACACAAACCCAGTGGCGTTCCAGAACGCTTCACTGCGAGATTTGACGGCGTATTTTTGTTAGGTTGAGAAGTGTATTTTTGGTGTTCACGATCGAGTTGTTGTGTGAGCAAATAAAAAATCTTTAGTCCTCGAAATAGATGGGACGAGAAGTTTATGAGTTTTCTCTATCATCTATTTTAAAAGCAGACTACCTAGGGCTTTTTCATTGCATCCCCATGACTCATGGTATCCCCACCAGCACATTGCGCGATCGCGAGATCGAGTACGCTACTATACTCAGTTATTTCAGCATTATTCTGAAACTGTTTCAAGATTTTGCCAGTGGCAGAATCGATAATTGCGACTGTAGAAGTTTTAGATTTATTTTCATTGAAAAAGCTAGTCAATCCTAATTTTTTAGCCATTTTCATCGAGGCTTGAGTTTTTTTACTATCACTTACATCAAATACAATAAAGCTAGCTTTGTTACCGTATTGTTGCTTGAGTTGGGAGAGTGTCGGCGCGATATTTTTACAAACAGGACACCAGCTAGCATAGATATCCACAACCATAGGTTTACCCTGCAGTTGCGCTACCAAAGGAGAGATTTCGCCTTTGGCTACCAATGTTGCTGTCACGGGCAACTTAGTAGATGATGTGGATGCAGTCTCGATCGCAGTCACAGATCCAATCGTCGTAGTTGCGAGAGTAACGGCGATCGCTAAGATGGAGGAAGTAGTTAAGAGTTTCATGAAGATAATCGAGCTGCTGTATTGTTATATTGGGTATACAGCCTCAAATCTCGATCGGATTCATCAATCTCTGAATTACTCGATCGATAATCTTCATCTAGTTGGTATAGTTTCACTAACACGAAATATCGATTGCTTTGATTATTTATCGACGGGAGCATCCCACTTTTTATTAATTGCTCGTAGAATAAAGTATCAAGAACCAGTCATCAGGCTATTCAGAGATCGTGTTTATTTTCTCTGTAAGAACTTTAAAAAGTGGGATGCTCCTTCCTCACTTTTATGGTTCTAGATCTAGATTTACCCATCAATACCAGTTGAGATTCCATAATCAGAATTGCTGGCTCTCCCTAGACAGATTCTATAGTACATTACGCCAAAATGCGGTGGCAGAAGTCAGTGGAAACAGACACAATAATAAATGTAGTCTATTGACGACGATAATTACTGTCAAAGATCGTAATTATAATTAGTATTTTCCCAAGAAAAATAAAACTAAATTATGCATATAATTCACTTGGCAAAATATCACTCGCCTCTTCATGGCGGGATGGAAACTCATGTCGAAACTTTGGCAAGAAAGCAAGCTGAATTAGGTGCGAAGGTTGATATTCTCTGCGTCAATGCTTTTAATAAAAATTATCAAGTATCACAGCATACTAAAACTGAAATTACATTTACAGATCTAATCCAAGTCACCAAAGTTTCTCGATGGTTCTCCTTTTTAAAGTTAGATTTTTGCCCATCATTAATTTTTTATATTAGATACTTCTCTAAATTTCCCAACAGTATATTTCACGTCCACACGCCCAATCCGACGATGTTAATTGCGTTGGCAATGATAGGTAGAACCCGTAATTTAGTGATTACCCACCATAGTGATGCCATCCGCCAGCGGCTGCTCAAGTATTTATTTCGGCCGATCGAGCATTTAATTTATCGCCAAGCAGCAATCGTTCTAACTACTAGTCCCAATTATCAAGCAGGCTCGAGATTCCTACGTTTGTATCGCGATCGTCTAGATGTATTGCCGCTAGGGATTGATGTTGCATCCTTTAGCAATCCTTCCGTAAATACGATCGAGGGGGCGCAGCAATTAGAAACAGAGTATGGTGATGTTTTATGGTTGTTCGTAGGACGATTGGTATACTATAAAGCTTTACACATTGCGCTCAAAGCTCTACAGTACGTATCCGGCAAATTGTTAGTTATCGGCACTGGTAAATTGGCGGCGAAACTCCGAAAAACTGCCTGCGAACTCAAAGTTGAGGATCGAGTAATTTGGTGGAAAAATGCTAGCGATGCTGACTTAAAATCGGCTTATCAAGCCGCAACTGCGCTGTGGTTTCCATCGAATATTCGGAGTGAAGCTTTTGGGATGGTGCAAGTTGAAGCAATGGCTAGTGGTTGTCCCACGATTAACTGCAACATTCCTGGTAGTGGTGTCACATGGGTCTGTCGTCACGAACAAGAGGGTTTAACTGTCGAGCGGAACAATCCTCTAGAGTTTGCGGCTGCGGCAAGACGGTTGCTAGAAGAGCCAGGATTGAGAGAACGGCTGTCTGAAGGTGCCAAATTCAGATCTTGGGAATTTACAGATACAGTCATGGCACAGCGCAGCCTGGAGATTTACAGTCGAGTCCTCGCCAATGAAAAATCTCAGTACCAATTGATTGGAGGTCTACGCCCTTCAGCCACTGAGATGATCCTTCCTTCCCGCTCGAAAATCGCAGATAAGTTGTAATTGTTGTCGCTTCAGATCCAGATGTCAAAAGGACATTTTAATGAAAGTTCTCCATTTATATGCAGGCAATCTCTTTGGGGGGATTGAAACTCTTTTAGTTACTTTGGCACGAGAGCGGCATCTGTGCCCAGGAATGGAACCCCAATTTGCCTTGTGTTTTCCAGGGCGGTTAGCTCACGAGTTGATAAGTACAGGAGTGAAAGTACACGAGCTGGGTGCTGTTAAGCTGCGCTATCCGTGGCAGGTGCTCCATGCAAGAGCGCAGTTGCAGGCAGTAATTGAGTCAGAAGCAATTGATGTCGTAATTTGCCACGCTTGTTGGTCTCAAGCTATCTTTGGTACGGTAGTCAAACGACTAGGGAAAAAATTGTACTTTTGGTGTCACGACACCCCTAGTGGTAAAAGCAGCCTAGAGAGATTAGCGAAGTTAGTTCGACCAGATTTTGTAATTGTCAACAGTCATTTTACTGAACAGCATCTTCATTTGCTTTATCCCCATACCCAAAGTCAAGTTATTTATGCTCCGGTTGTACCCACTCAGTTCGAGCATCCCCAAGCAATTCGCCAACAGATCCGGCAGCAATTGGATACCCCCAATGATACGGTGGTGATTACGCAAGTTTCCCGCCTGGAACGGTGGAAGGGACATACTTTATTAATTTCCGCATTAGGATCGATGAAGGATCTGCCAAATTGGGAATGTTGGATTGTAGGTGGAGTGCAGCGGGAGAGTGAACAATCTTATCGACAGGAGCTAGCACAACAGTTACAGGAACTAGGATTAGAACAGCGCGTGCGCTGGTTGGGACAAAGAAATGATGTCCCGCAGGTATTGGCGGCTAGCGATATTTTTTGCCAGCCTAATTTGGGAGCAGAACCTTTTGGGATTGTCTTTATTGAGGCTCTTTATGCTGGCTTGCCTGTTGTAACGGTAAAGATGGGTGGTGGTGGCGAAATTGTGACACCAGAATGTGGTTATGCTGTGCCTCAGGGGGATGTCATGGCGGTAAAGATGGCTCTGGAAGATTTAGTCAAAAATCCCGTTCATCGTCATCAGTTACAGGTAGCCGCGAAGGCTAGAGCGCGTGATTTGTGCGATCCGCAACGTCAGATCGATCGACTCAGGGCAATATTACAGCATTTCTCTCTGTAGCGTTCGAGCTAATGTATTCTTCAACTTCATCAGCTCCATAACTTATTTAAAGTCAAATCGGAATGATTATTGAAAATCGGAAAATATATGTCTCACATTGCTGGATTGCTTAAAACTGAATATCTTTATCAGCCCAAATATTTACTTGCTAGAATCAAACAAGAATTACATTTTGGCAACTCAGATCGATCGAGTGGAGCTAGTGATTTTGATTTACCTTGGGGACTGACGATTACAGCAGATCGGCAGGAAGAACATGGTAAGATTCTCGCCACCCTGGGAATTATCGATCTCAGTGTCACCGAGGCAATTTGGAGATTATTAAAACCAGGTAATACTTTTCTAGATGTCGGGGCAAATATTGGTTATATGACTTCTGTCGCGATCGCGCGACTAGAGAGTTTTAATGGTCTCAGTGGCAGAGTTATCGCCTTTGAACCGCATCCCGATATTTATCGTGATTTAACGGCTAATGTCGATCGATGGCGTTCTCAACCAGTCAAAACCGAAGTTACTTTAGAACGGCTTGCTTTATCGAATGAAACCGGATTTGCTACATTAGAGATACCGAGAGAATTTAAAAGCAATAGAGGTCTATCACATGTGGTGTCAGCCTCTAGCAATTTAAACGATCTCAATATCAAATATCCATCAAAACAATCTGCACAAAAAATACCTATTCAATGTCGGAGACTCGATGATTATTGGTCTGCTGATAATTCGATCGATCTGATGAAGGTAGATGTAGAAGGTCATGAATTAGCTGTTTTTGAAGGAGCATCTCGTTGTCTGAGTCTTCGTCAGATTAGACACATTTTATTTGAAGACCACGAGCATTATCCTAATCAAGTTACTAATTTTTTAGAAAGTAAAGGTTATACGATCTTGGCGATCGATAGAAAATTATTCAGCCCGAAAATAGTCGAGCCTTATCATCTCAATCTTGTGTCGTGGTTGCCGAATAGTTATTTGGCAACTTGCAAACCACAAGATGTATTTAAGTCTTTTGAAAGATCGAGATATCAGATCTTCGATCGTTAACATCAATTATTTTCATCAAAATAGAGATGTACTTTGATTTTTATTAAATGTAAAATACATGGTTAATAGATTAACAATCGATCGAGCATTAAGTAGTGAAGGTAAAAGTAACGAAGCAATTTACGAGACAGTAGCTCGACTAGTAGGAAATAAGGTTGGTAGATCGATCGACGTGGGTTGTGGTCGAGGCCATCTCCATAATTTTTTAGATTTGAGCAAGCAGGAATATATTGGAGTGGATATTATTCGTTATCTTGATTTTCCTGAAAAATACCAATTTATTCAGTCAAATTTAGATACTTATTGCATCGATGTATCAGATAACTATGCCGATATCACCTGTTCCCTAGAAACGATCGAGCATTTAGAAAATCCACGTGCTTTTATGCGGGAGCTATTCAGAATCACTAAACCAGGGGGATTGTTAATTGTGACGACACCCAATCAACTGAGTTTGCTCAGTAAGCTGACACTAATTTTTAAAAACCAGTTCAACGCTTTTCAAGCAGCTCCTGGCTGCTACCCAGCACATATTACTGCTCTATTAGAAATAGATTTAATTCGCATTGCTGCGGAATGTCAACTTACCTCGATCGAGATTCACTATCCAAATCATGGTAGAATTCCGGCTACTAGTTATGCTTGGCCACAGTGGCTAGGATTTCGCGGTAGACTGTTTAGTGATAATGCAATCTTATCAGCCCTAAAGCCCGTAAATGTTTCCAAATAATCGCTCTGACGAATGGAACTGGGTACATAATTTTCTCGCTATCCAGTTTATCTTACAATTACTCCTGCTTGTACCTATACTAGGGGCAATTCGTCCTATATTCAGAGTTGCTACTTTTGGGTTGAGTATTTATCTGGTAATCTCTAACATTTCTCAGCGCGGAATCAAACACCCCGCGAAGGTGTCAGTATGTAGTATTTTCTTAATTCTATTTACTTCCCTGTTTTTTAATTCTCATCTGAACACTATTCCAGCGGGAGTAGCACAGATTGCGATGTATTTGGCGATTTTGGGACCTATATTTTGGGCGAGTAAAATCTTCTTGTCAGTTCAAGGTTTTCGGAATCTAGTAACGATCCTGTGGCTGTTTCAATCGATGAGTTCATTTTTTGGTCTCCTCCAGATCTACTTTCCCGAACAGTTTCAGTTTCAACTATCATCGGTCATTCAGAATAGTACCTACGGTGGCGAAAATCTCAAAATTATCCTCAGCAATGGCTTGTCCATATATCGTCCAATGGGGTTAACTGACACTCCTGGTAGTGCAGCAGTAGCTGGATTTTATACGGTATTGTTAGGTTTAGCTTTTTTCCTTGAAAGTAAAAATTGGTGGTTGAAGGGATTGGGAATTTTGAGCAGTTTTGTGGGTTTTTTCTGCATCTATTTATCCCAGGTGCGAATTATGCTGATTACTACTTGTGTCTGCGTGTCGATCTTACTAGTAATTTTATTTTGGAGTAAAAACTTCAAACGCGCTTTTGCGCTACTGGGAATTATTCAGCCATTAATCGTAGGTACGTTTGCTTGGGCAATTGCTGTAGGCGGTAAATCCACAGAAGCTCGAACTCTATCTTTGTTTGCGGGAAGTACAGACCAAATTTATCAGCAAAATCGGGGACATTTTTTCCAAGAGACAATCGATGTGCTCTTACCTCAATATCCTTTCGGTGCGGGATTGGGTCGGTGGGGGATGATGAATAGTTATTTTGGTAAAAATGGTAATCCATTTACCGATTTAATCTGGGTTGAAATTCAATGGACTGGTTGGCTACTGGATGGGGGCGTACCCCTAATTATTGCCTATTGTCTGGCAATCGGGTCGGTATGCTATTTCGCCTTTAAGACAGCCTTTAGAAAGCAAATGGGGACACTCCCGATTTGGAGCGCGGTTATATTTGCCTATAATATGGGAACGATCTTGATTACTTTTAACTACCCAGTTTTTATTTCCCAAACAGGAATGGAGTTTTGGTTGCTGAATACAGCATTGATTGTTGCTGTGATGACCGAGAGCTGGAGAGTACGAAATCAATATCTTCTAGCAGGTGAAACTACTCCACCTCTAATGATTGAAGGGGCGCGTCCGAGAATGCGAATTCCAAATAAATATCTTCTAGCAGGTAACACTACTCCACCTCTAATGATTGAAGGTGACACTACTCCACTTCTCATGATTGAAGGGGAGCGTCCAAAAATGCGAGATCCAGACGAAAATCAGTAATGCTTCATGATGCTCGCAGGGTTTCCAGCAATCAAAACTCTCCCAGTCGAATTAGTGGAACCAGAAAACTGATTAAACTTACCATTCCGATCATTTCTAAACTTGATTTAGCAAATCAGCGATCCGACTAGCTACTCGCCTCAAACTATGCTGGCTATACCATTGATAAGCATTATTGGCGATTGTCTGTGCTAAATTAACATCGATTATTCCATCTGAACCTGGGATCGCTAAGTAATGCTTATTATATTCTAGTCCATCTATATTTACGCCCAAGTTACGATCGTCGAATACTGACAACATTTGATGAGCACAGTAAGCGGCAAAAATACCTGACTTGGCAAGATAGGGGATAGAGTAGTTGATAAAACCAACCTGGGCACAACTGAAGATCTGGGAGATTTCTGCTGTTGATAAAGTTCCCATCGCATGAATTTTTACGCCTGGTACAGGTCGGACAATTGTTGATGAATTGTGACCGATATCATAAATTTTTCGAAGATCTAGTTGCTGACAAACTCTAGTGAGTCGATCGAGAGAATCTGTATAAATAGACTGACGGAGACTTGAATTTCCAAAAGTAACTAACCACGGCTGACGTTCGGTGAGTGGTAGCGGCGATCGATTTTCGCCAACATTAGAAAATATTGGTAAAATATCGATCTTGCCATCATGCTTATTCGTCAATTCTTGAATCAGATTGGCAAACAATTGATTGCTAGTGATAACAATATCGCCTAAATCGGCGAGATCCTGAGCAATCTGACGTTGAATTGGCGATGTCCAAAACTGACTACTCCAAGGTCGATCGGATGTTGCATACACTTCGTGAAACATGATTACCAATCGTCTTGATGATTTTGCGGCTTTCCATTTGCTCAAAGCTGCCACTAGCCAGAGCGGACAACCTCTACGAGCATAACCATAACCAACATAGTGTAGTAATATGGTATCAATATGTCCAGATCGAGTGAGTATCGTTAACAGTGAATCCCTAGATCGCTGTGGTAGCTGAATTGCACTTAAATCTCCCTGTTCAGAGGCGATCGGTTTCAGCGGATCGCAGGCGATAAACTTCGTCAAGATGCCGTGTCGATCGGCTAAAGCTTTAGACAATAGATGAGCATAGTCCCCCACTCCGTCTATAGCAGGAGGTAGTCTAGGCACGATCGAGAGGATTGTTTGCATCGGCTTGGACGATCGGAGTTTTTCAATTATGCCTGAAAAATTGCAACGGATCTAGATTTTGAAGGTAGCCTTGGCAAGAGATGTGACAATTTAGCTTTATATATCAACAAATTCTCCATGAATAATTCATTTCTAATTGTTGCATCAGATTTTGTCAAAACTGGGGGAATGGATCGTGCTAATTACGGACTGGCTGAATACATTGCACATCAAGGTAACAATCTCCATCTTGTTGCCTATCGAGTAGATGATGCTTTGGCAGAAATTCCGAATGTATCCGTTCACTATGTACCGAAACCCTTAAATTCTTATTCTTTAGGTGCCCCACTATTGGGTATAAAGGCTTTAGCTCTTGCCCAGCGATTAAGTAACCAGGGAAATTTGCGGGTAATTGTTAATGGTGGTAACTGCCCTTGGGCTGATATTAACTGGGTACATTACGTTCATGCTGCCGATCGTACCGAAAATAAAAGTAGTCTGGTAGCTAGGTTGAAAAAACAGCTCGATCGTCAAATTGCCCTCAGAACCGAAAAAATTGCCCTCCAACGATCGAGAATAGCCATCGCCAACTCTGTTTTAACCCAAAAACATCTGATCGGTTTGCTCGATCTCGAACCCAGCAAAACCCAGACGATTTACTATGGGATCGACCCAACTGTTTTTTACCCAGCAAAGATGGCAGAACGGCAATCCTTACGGCTTGAATATGGTTGGGATATCAATCGACCAATTGTCACTTTTATCGGTGCTCTAGGCGATCGTCGCAAGGGTTTTGACAGTGTATTCTCGGCATGGCAACAACTCTGTCAAGATCCGCAGTGGGATGCCCAATTAGTCGTTATCGGCGTAGGTAGCGAACTACCCTTATGGGAACAACGAACTCAAGCGGCGGGATTGGTTGACAGGATCGAGTTTTTAGGTTTTCGTAGCGATGTCCCCCAGATTTTACGCGCGGCGGATTGTTTGGTAGCACCGACTCGCTATGAAGCTTATGGATTGGGGGTACATGAGGCTCTGTGTTGTGGTTTGCCAGCGATTACTAGTGCAACGGCAGGTGTCGCAGAACGCTATTCCGCCGAATTACAAGATTTACTCCTTCCCGATCCTAATAATGTACCGGATCTAGTCGATCGATTGACGCAATGGCACCACCAGCAAGAGTACTATCGATCGCCAGCCATTGCACTATCGGAGTCTTTGCGCCGTTATACTTGGGATGATATGGCACGAGAGATTTTCAATATTATTGCCTGATGAAACTAGGAATCGTCTGTGACTACGATGAAGAAGGTTGGGTGAGTATGAATATCTGCGCCCAAATGTTGCATGATGGTTTATTAAACAGCAATTCAGGCATCTATCCAGCACAGATTCGCCCCGATTTTCACTGGCGATTCAAATACCTGAATTCTGTAATTGGGAAACACAAAAGCTTTAATGCCGATCGATTTATCAATCGGTACTGGGAATATCCCCGCCATCTCCGATCGTGCCGACAAAATTACGATCTATTCCATATCGCCGATCATTCTTATGCTCACCTAGTTCACAGTTTACCTGCCGATCGCACTGGCGTTTTTTGTCACGATATCGATGCCTTTCGATCGATCTTCGAGCCGGAATTATATACTGGAACTCGAAGTTATCGCGAGATATCAAAACAGATTTTGAGTGGGATGCAAAAAGCCGCGATCGTATTTTACACTACTAATACAGTGCGCCAACAGATCGAAAAATATCAACTCGTCGAGCCTACGCGGTTGGTAGCTGCGCCCTTAGGAGTGTCTCCAGAATATCAAATCTTCCCCATTTTGGACGATCCGATCGCCTCTGAACTCACCCAAAAACTCCAGGGAAAGCCCTATATCATGCATGTTGGTAGCTGCATTCCTCGCAAGCGAATTGATGTCCTATTAAGCGTTTTTGCACAACTACGCGATCGACTGCCAGAATTATTACTAGTCAAAGTAGGCGGAGAATGGAGTCAATCGCAACGACAACAAATCACCGATTTAAACATTAGGGAAAATATTTTTCACATCACCAATGTACCTAATCAGACGATTGCCGCTCTATACCAACAAGCCGCGATCGTGATGATTACTAGTGAATTGGAAGGCTTTGGATTACCAATTATCGAAGCTCTTGCTTGTGGATCGCTAGCGATCGCTAGTGATATTCCGGCACTGCGGGAGGTAGGTGGCGATGCGGTTATTTATTGTCCGGTAGGAGATATTTATACTTGGGTCGATCGGGCACATCGGGCGATTATAACACCAGATTTTGCGCCAATATTATCATCGAGACTCAGGCAATCAGCATTATATAGTTGGGAAAAACACGCCCAATCTGTAATGGCAGCCTATCTTAAAATAGCCCAATGAAAATCATTTTCCTGAATGCTTCAAGTCAATTAGGTGGTGCAGAGCGATGTTTGATTGACAATATTTTTGGAATTCGACAAGAATTACCGACCGCCGAAATCTTTGTCATAATTACGGCAGCTAGTGGCGCGATCGTTAACGAATTGCAGCCTTTAGATGTCCAAGTTATCCTGTTACCATTACCCGATCGAATTGCTCGGCTAGGTGATAGTAGCTTCGATCCCCAGAAAATATTTGTTAATTTATTTCGGTTATTTACACCTATTAATGAATTATTAAATTACTGGCATCAGCTCAGAAATACAGTTGCAGATATTAATCCAGACTTAATTCATTCTAATAGTTTCAAAACTCATTTACTAGGATCGAGTTTAAGATTGCCTCAGCCAATAATTTGGCATTTGCATGACTTTATTAGCGATCGATTATTGATGAAACGATTACTACATTTTGTTAAGCACGAAAATATTTGGGCAATCGCCAATAGTAAATCTACTAAAGATGATTGGCATAATATTTTTCCACGATTACCGATTAAGGTGATTTACAACGTGGTGGATATCGATCGGTTTGCTCCCGATTCTGGTTTGAGAGCGACAATCCCGAGCGATAATCCCGATCTAATCAAAGTTGGTTTAGTGGCTACCTATGCACGGTGGAAAGGTCATGATATCTTCTTACAGTCGATCGCACATCTCGTCCAACATCACCCCCAGTCGAGCGCAAAAGTTAGATTCTATATTGTCGGTGGGGCGATCTATGAAACCGCTCGATCTCAATACTCGCGCTCGGAATTAGTACAACTTACTCGCGATCTAAATATTGAAGACTGGGTAGAATTTATCGACTTTCGATCGGACATTGAATCGATCTATAATTCTCTCGATATCGTCGTTCATGCTAGTACCAAACCAGAACCATTTGGGCGAACGATCGTCGAAGCAATGGCGTGTGAGAAAGCAGTAATTGTGGCTAACGCGGGCGGCGCGGCGGAGTTATTTACCCACGAGCGAGATGCACTCGGCGTAACGCCTGGCAATCCTCACGATCTAGCTGATGCAATTTGGGATTTAATTGAGTCACCAACAAAAAGGTCGGCAATTGGTACCGCAGCACGGCAAACTGTAGTCGAGAGGTTTAATCGCGATCGCTTAGGAGCAGAACTAGTAGATATATATACACAAATGCTTTAGGAATTCCCAACCAAAAAATCATTCCAGATTTAGCGATTTGCGGTATAACTTACCCTCGAAATTTAGAGTAGTAGCAATTTATAAATTACCCCTACTCTAAATTTCAGGTATTCTCTCTAGAGCAAATCATACATCAATTCAGCAACGCCAGACGTTTAATCGTCTAGGTCTTGGCGTTCTAACCGTGCAACACGACGACTCAATCGACGGGTTTTACGTTCGTTATTCAACAAATCGAAGTTCAGATCGTCTACAAAGTTTTGGTGCGCGGTAAACGTGCTACGGATGATAACAGATACAGCACCCTCGACACTATCGATCCGATGACGTAGGCTGGCAATATCTTCTCGGGCAGCATTGACGCTCTGCTCAATCCCAGAAACCTTCTGCTCGATGCCAGAAACCTTCTGCTCGATGCCAGAAACCTTCTGCTCAATCCCAGAAACCTTCTGCTCGATGCCAGAAACCTTCTGCTCGATGCCAGAAACCTTCTGCTCAATCCCAGAAACCTTCTGC
>NZ_JANOJV010000166.1:0-6145 GCF_031418915.1 Chamaesiphon sp. VAR_48_metabat_135_sub
CCCACACCCCAACACCCCCACACCCCCTAGAATGACCCAATTACGGATTCTGATTGTCGAGGATTCAGAAAACGATCTACTGTTGCTTCTGAGAGAATTGCGTCGGGGTGGTTATACACTTGACTACGTGCGGGTGGAGAATGCTGCTGATATGCAGGCGGCACTCGATCGACAGCCGTGGGATATAGTTATTGCCGATTACACATTACCTCAGTTCAGTGCCCCAGAAGCACTGCAATTGCTCCAAATCCAACACCAGGATTTACCATTCATTATTGTCTCTGGCACCATTGGCGAAGAAACCGCTGTCGCCGCCATGAGAGCTGGTGCCCACGACTACTTGCTCAAGGATAATCTTACCCGGTTAGTCCCCGCAGTCGAACGGGAATTGCGAGAGGCACGAGAGCGACAGCAACGGCTCTATGCCGAACGAGCATTGCGGGAAAGTGAAGAACGCTTTCGCCAATTGGCCGAGAACATCACCGAAAGTGTCTTTTGGATGTCCGACCCCAAAGCTATGCAAATGCTTTATGTCAGCCCCGCCTACGAGCGGATCTGGGGCTATTCTTGCGAAAGTTTGTATGTCGATTTTATGCAATGGATCGAGGCAATCCATTCCGAGGATCGGCAACGGGTTCGCGCTAATTTTTTTGAGCAGTCGTTACGGGGAAACTATGACGAAGAGTATCGAATCCTTCGTACCGATGGCTCGATCCGCTGGATTCGCGATCGCGGCTTCCCGATTAAGAATCATACAGGCACACCTTACCGTGTCGTGGGCATTGCCGAAGATATCACCAACCGGAAATTGACAGAAGCAGCTCTGCGACGGACAGAACGCCTCGAAAGCCTAGGGACATTAACCAGTGGTATCGCCCACGATCTGAACAACGTGTTGACCCCGATTATGGGGATCGTCCAACTGCTACCCATCAAACTCCCCAACATCGATCCATCGACGCGGCGGTTACTGCAAATTCTCCATGACAGCACCCACAGGGGAGCCGATCTCGTCAAGCAAATTCTCTCCTTTACCCGTGGGATCGAAAGCAAGCCGATCCATACCCAAGTCAGTCAGTTACTAGCCGAAATTCAAACAATTATCCAACAGGCATTTCCCCAAAATATCGACCTATCGATCGCCATTAAAGCAGATTTATCGCCGATTATGGCTGATGCCACGATGTTGCATCAAGTCTTTATGAACCTCTGCGTTAATGCCCGCGATGCCATGCCCGATGGCGGCAGACTGTCCATTACAGCCGAAAATATCTCAATCGATGAAAATTACACTGGGATACATTTAGATGCCCACACAGGGGCTTATGTGCTGGTGACGATCGCTGATACGGGGATGGGGATACCGCCCAATCTTCTCGATCGAATTTTCGATCCCTTTTTTACGACAAAGGACATCGGCAAGGGTACGGGGTTAGGATTGGCAACAGCTAACGGGATTGTCAAAAGTCATCATGGCTTTATCGACGTTGTGAGTGAAGTTGACAAGGGCGCTCAGTTTAAAGTTTACTTACCAGCAACAGATTCTTGCGCAGCAGCCTCGATCATCAATTCCGAACCCCCATTGGGAGATGGCGAACTAATTTTGGTAGTCGATGATGAAGTCCCCATCCAAGAGATTGCCAAGGCAACCTTGGAAATACATGGTTATCAAGTAATTACGGCTAGCGATGGCATTGAGGCGATCTCGCTGTATGCCCAGCACAAGCAGGAAATCGGTGTCGTCTTGATGGATATGATGATGCCCTCCTTGGATTCTGTCACTCTGATTCGCACTCTCTCCAAACTCAATCCTCAAGTCCAGATTATTGCCATGAGTGGATTGGCAACCAATGAGGCAGTAAAGAAAACGATGAGTGAGGGCGTGAAAGCATTTTTGGCGAAACCCTTCACTGCGCTGGAATTGTTGAATCTTGTAGCTGCCACAGCCACTCATCGCTGAAGTTACGACTCTAAATTATTTCCACAACTAGCACAGAATCGATCGGTTGGTTTCACTGGAGTACCACATTGGCTACAAAATCGCTGTCGATTGGCTGTGGCACCCATATTTAATTCCATATTGCCCATCCGCATCACCATTGGTCTCATGCTCATCTGCATATTCCCCATTTGCATCGGTGGCATTGGTTTCAGCGGTGACATCGGTTCGACACCAGATGTGAAAGTCGAAGTAGAACTCGCGCTCGTAGTAGATTGATGTTCGCCACCATGACTACTCTGCATCTGAATACTATTACCCTGAATCTGGATTAAAGATTCTCCCGTTGATGTCGTGACTTTCAGAATCGCCCCCGTTGGAGTTATCGACATTTCGGGTGGTACGATCCAGACTCCTGTGGTGAAACTATTACTCGTGCGTTGTTGCTGTCCTGCACTAATATAGAAGATTGTCACAACAGTCTGTGCGCCTTGATTGTCTAGAGAGATCTGATGCCCAGTACTTAATTCCCATTGATATATCATAAGCTACTCGTAAAGGTGCAGATATTCTAATTGTAGATCCAGATTTTCTACTTTTTGGTCAAGTCAAATGCGATCGATTTTCCCATAGTCTTTAGTTAAATCTCACCTGTCCTGCTCCAGACAAAAATAGCCCCACTACCAATTTCTGTATGTCCTGTGGGGCAAAGATCCTAGTCAAAGATCGTTATCGTGCGCTGAAGTTATTGGGACAAGGTGGGTTTGGTAAAACCTTCAAAGCAGTGGATGAAGACCAACCCCGTAAGCCGTTGTGTGTCATCAAACAGTTTGCCTTTAGCAATAATCATCCCGAAACCAGACAAATTGCGCTCAAGCTGTTCTACGAGGAGGCACAACATTTAGAGGCATTGGGCAAACACGACCAGATTCCCGAACTCCTTGCCTACTTTGATGTCGAGGGTCAACCCTATCTGGTGCAACAGTTTATCGATGGGCAAGATTTGGAGCAGGAGTTAGCCACCGTAGGCACTTTTAACCAAGCCAAGATCCGCGAGTTACTGGAGTCGTTATTACCAGTTTTAGATTTCTTACACCATCAGTCACCACCAGTTATTCATCGCGATATCAAACCAGCCAATATCATTCGGCGGCGCAGTGATAGTGGTTTGGTATTGGTCGATTTTGGTGCAGCAAAACTGGCGACTCAGCCTAATTTCATGCCCTAATCAAACTGCATTTTTAGAAAAATACTATTAATTCCTCAATTTTTAAATACTGCCAAGTCTATCTAGCGGCCAAAATTTAGCTTTAACCTTGCCAATAATATTTTGTACTGGAATAACTCGAAATTGATAGTTGTCTTCACGATTTTGATAATTATCATCACTTAATAAATAAAAGCAAAGACTAGGTTTGACATTGCTCGAATTTTGAGTAACCTGACAGTTCTCCAGGACAAGTGGTTTATCAGTCTCAAATCCTGTAAGATTATGGCTGTAGGCTTCTGGCAAAGGTTTATCATTTACCCAAGTAATACCTTCTTTAATTTCTATCCTATCGCCAGGAGTACCAATAATACGACTTATTTTAATTCGATGTGCTTCTGCTTCTGCCGCATGTTTTGAACCATCGCTACCAATAACATCTGTGGAAAAGACTACAACATCACCTGTTTTAGGTTGCATCATAATGTAACTAGTCTTATCGACAATTACTCTTGTATGGTTAGAAATTAACGGAATCATAGCATCTCCTATAATATATCTGGCTTCAGCAACATAAGTCCTGATTGTTAGGGCAGATATCATAACAATAAAAAATGATGCTAAAAATATTAATATTTTATTACCGCGAATCCTAACAGTTCGATAAAAAATCAATGTAAAAGATAATATTATTGCTGGAGCAAAAGCTACTGGTATAAATATTACTGTGATGATTGCCAGGATAATAGGAAACAAAAATAGTCCTAATTTGGTAGTGATAAAACGATCTAAATTTTTGATATTTATCGATAATTTTTTCATACTAAATGACATAGGTATACTTGGATAATAATTAAAGAATTAAGATAAGCATTGGTGCCCATCCAAAACTATTATTCCCAAATCGACACATCAACAAACATTTTATCTATTTTGGAACTTATTACTAATATTATTTATAGGATTGCTCATCAATCCATTGCTTGATCGAATCCAACACCATTTCCATATTCCGCTTCACATCAACATCATTAAATCTTAAAAATCTCACACCCAAAGATTCTAGACGTTCCTGTCTAATGTCATCATTAATCTTTGCTGCTTCGCCATCATGACTGCTACCATCGATTTCAATAGCCAGCTTCAAATCCTTGCAATAAAAATCGACGATATATCGATCTATGGGACGTTGGCTGTCAAAATCATAACCCCGCATCTGCCTCCGTTTCAAGCGTTGCCACAACAACACCTCACCCAAAGTCATATTCTGCCGTAACTTCCGCGCCAAATCCTTCAAATACCGCTCATAATCAATAATCTCTCGCCTACCACTAGGGCACAAAATCCCCTCCTCGGAGGGGTGCCCAACGGGCGGGGTGGGTAGATCTCCGCTTGCACTCATAAAAACCGAATGTTTGGGATTCAATGGCATACTTTCGATCAATTCCTCTAGTTCTAACGGCTCAGATCGATCGTAATTCTCGATCGAATAGTCAGCATAGACGCACTCAAACACTCGATCGCCTGTCAATAATGCCATACAATAGATATATCACAACCAATCGAGCAGCCAAACATCATGCAAGCTCAACAAAACAGTATTAAAGTCAATATTCTGCTCCAGCAGCGAGCAGACGGAAAAACTGTTGCGTCTGTATTGGAAGTTCCCGACTGTACCGCTGTAGAGAATAGTCGAGAACAGGCTATTAGTAGCCTGCGAAACAATCTGATTGAGAAACTAGAGACAGTCGAAGTAATTTCGCTAGAATTGCCCATGAACCAGCACAGAGAGCAGGATCGGGGATGGTTGAGATCTGCGGGAATATTCAAGACAGATCCACAATTTGAAGAATTCCAACAAGAGATTCAATCCTACCGAGATGAATTGGATAGTTTGAATTCTTAGTGCATCGAACAGATAATCATTGTGAGTATGTGGATTTTAGATACCGACCATTTATCACTCCTACAAAGGGAAAATTCACAACTTATCGAACGGTTGTCATTGCATCAACAGGATCGAGTAGTCATCACGATCGTTACTGTGGAAGAACAATTACGCGGTCGGTTGAGTGTAATTAGTAAAGCCTCCGATCCCAAAAGCAAAACATCACTTGCTGTAGCTTACCAAAATTTGCGTTTGACGATCGAGAGTTTACAAGAATTCGAGCAAATAGATTTCGATCTCGAAGCAGAATCAATTTATGTAATTGCTCAACTCAGAGGAAATAAGGATTCCAAGGGGTTTAAAGCAGTAAGAATCGATTCAAAAGCAGATAAACCTTGTCGTTTGCCAGTATTGACAATGGAACGAACAGCAGCAAACAGATCCCGCCCCCAGTCAGAGCGGAAACCATTAGTGACTTTCCGAAAAATCACACTCCAAAGGAGTGCTTGTTCACTGGTATTATTGGTGGGCGGAATCGTTGAATCTTCGAGAAATAGAAATAAGTGTTCTCTCAAATCTCGATAACGATTTTGCAGTCGAATGCCATCTGATTGAAGAGGAGACAAAGCTAAGGCTTGGGACAATTCACGGCGCAGCCTCAACCGATATTGATACTGAGTGGATGCGGCTAACTCTGACCAGCGGCGATGCATCACAAAAGCTCTGAGTAAAATCCGCTTCATAATTGGAGCAAAAATCTCGTCACCAGCATCAATCCCATACTGACAATCTCGTAATTGCGGAGTTCGGTCGGACGGGTTCCCCGTCCATGACCGATACCCAAGCAGGTGAGCTAGGCACACCTGCCAATCTTCGGCTGGATGGGTCTTCTGGGCACTAAATAAGTCTGATCCCCATACTTGTGGGCGATGTTCTGCCATCACTTCTCGAATCACATCACCACCGCGAGATGGGCGAATCACATGCAAACAAACTTGGTCGTTTTGAAAAACCCACTCCCACTGGTTCTTGCCATTGACTCTTGCACTGGTTTCATCGCTGCATACCAGTCGTGAGCTTCTCAACCGTTGCACAATTGCATCTACGGATG
>NZ_JANOJV010000167.1:0-6026 GCF_031418915.1 Chamaesiphon sp. VAR_48_metabat_135_sub
GGCAAGAATTTGAATTAGAACTTGAAGAACCCACCCCCTTTAACTGGGACATTCCCACTCCGACTTCGCCAATGCCAGATCCGGCAACTCATCCTGCCTGTGTGGGTTGTATCAACTATAATGGTACTGCTTATAGCGGCAACCTTTTAGTTTGCGGAATGCACCCCTACGGCTCCACTAGCGATACCTGTGGCGATTGGGAAGGCGAGAACAATCACGATCTCAATTAGGGTTTGAGTTGCTGCGGAGATCTTTACCCCACCCCAGCCCTCCCTTTATAAAGGGGAGGGCTGGGGTGGGGTAACACCTTTATCGTTCTAAAAATCAAATTATCAATTATCAACTACCAATTACATGAGTCAGACGAATCCAGAATCAGTTGTAACAAACCCCGTCGAGATGAAATATGGGGAGCGGGAAATTATCGATGGCGAACTGATTACGTTCCCTAATCCTCGATTGGGAAGACGGTACAATGTTGAGATTAGTTTGCCAGAATTTACCTGTAAATGTCCTTTTTCTGGTTATCCTGATTTTGCCACAATTGGGATTATCTATGTGCCAGACCAAAAAGTAGTCGAACTCAAGGCATTGAAACTATATATCAATAGTTACCGCGATCGATATATTTCCCATGAGGAAGTAACTAATCAGATCTTAGATGATTTTGTAAGCATCGCCGATCCGCATCAGATTACCGTGAGGGCTGATTTTTCCCCACGAGGTAATGTCCATATGGTCGTAGAAGTCAAGCACGAAAAATAGTATTTTGGACTACTCAAGATGGGGATAAAATGTCCTTAAAACGTAGGGTAGAGGCAATTCATGAAGCGGCTCGCGCACGCCTTTGTTCCCCGACGGTTTAGCGAGACAAGACAGCGGCGGTTTTATTCGGAGGTTCCCACCGAATAAAAAAACCGACAAGACAATGCCCCTACCCGATATTTCAGGGATGATTTTTAAAGTAAATCAGCTCTGAATTCAGCAACACCTAATTTTTGAAAATCTACTTCTCCGGTTCTTTACAATATTGAGTCAATCCTGTAGCGAGATCTCGCTCGGGGCTGAAAATATTTCTAGATTTTCGCAATCCTTCGTGAACCTTAGTAGATTTTTTTTCTTTAATACTGGCAACAAGTTGTTTGTTGATTTCAGTGGCACCTTGGTACATCGTCAAAAACTGATTTTTATAAGTCTTCAGCTTTTCATCACTAATATTGACTGAAGTTAGATCTTTGGTTGCTTTATCAAAAATTTCGACGAGTTTTTCGATCGTCTGGACATCGCCTTTAGTCCCAGACTCAGTAGTAGTTTTCGTCTCGATCACTGTTTGATTGACTACTTTAATCACACTGGCACACTGAGTTACCTTGTCACTAGTACAGCTTACCACCAAAAAACTAGCGGCGATCGCCATTACAACAATCCCAACCTGCTGCACTCTAAATTTCATTCACCCTACCTCACAACACACACACGAATGTTCTTCATCTTAGCTGATAACCGTTAAATTAAATCGTAAGCAAGAGCATCACTCTCAAATCCACTATCCACTGTCTTGAAAAGGTGGTCTACTTGGGGCGAGTGCGGTCTTGGGGTTTCCCCAAGTGGAGCACCTCGCTGGAAACCCCAAGACCACTGGGCGGGTCACCCGACCAGCAGCACTTTTCGCTATCCACTAATTTAAAACTGGTCTTTACGCCCGCGAATTCGCGCAAAGGTTTCTACGGCATCATTACTAGCTACACTAGCCTGTAGTGCCCCTACATCCCATCTGAGAAAAGGATTAGTACGTTTTTCAATCCCAAGTAAAGTGGGTACAGTGGGAATCAGCTTGCGACGCGATTCTGTCACATCAACTAGTCGCTGTTGAAGTTCGCGATTGTCAGGATCGACGGTGATGGCAAATTTGAGATTGCCCAATGTATACTCATGCGCGCACCAGATCCGCGTATTATCGGGCAACTGTCGCAGCTTAGTCATCGATCCGACCATTTGGGCTGGAGTACCCTCAAATAGTCTGCCACAACCGCCAGCAAAGATGGTATCGCCACAAAACAGCTCACCAGGGACATCGCTCTCGACGGGCGGGAAATAATAGGCAATATGAGCGCGAGTATGTCCAGGGATAAATAATACCTCACCGATGCGTTGGCGGAGTCTATCCCCTGGATAATCTCCAAACTGGACTCGATCGCCATCGACCAAGTATACTTGTTGTCCAGGAATTCGACCCCGATCTTCCGCGCCTCCATATACGCGCACGTCAGGAAATGCGGCGATTAATTCTTTATTCCCACCCACATGATCGCCGTGATGATGGGTATTAAAAATTGCCACTAGTTCGACTTGCTGACGGGCCAATTCTGCCAGTACTGGTGCCGCTTCCGCCGGATCGACAACTGCGGCAATTTTGAGTTCGAGATCGACCATCAAAAAGATATAGTTGTCAGCTAAAACGGGGATACGAATGATTTCCATCGGGAAGAAATGTTAGTGCTTATCTGTTCTATTTTAGGCGTTAGTCTCGATCGAATCCCATCTGATATTTACGCCCAAGATTACTAGCTCCCTAGTTTATGAGACCATTCTCATCAGATCGAGGGCTAGGAGTCGGGCTAGGGTTGAGTTGTTGTTCCCATTGCTGAATGAAACTTTGGGCGGAACTGTAAGCAGAAGTGCTGTCGGGAATGACTTTGGCGATCGAAATTGCCCTGCGGATATCACTGGTAGCAATGCTTTGAGCTACTTCCAACATTTGACCGCCCCAATTATCCATCGCCGATCTTGCTTGGGAACGGAGAGAGGAACTCTTTGGTACTCGTGCTGCTGCGCGGATCGCCCCTAGCAGTGATTCAGGCGTACCAGTATCTGCCAACTTTTGGGCAGCAGCTAAATTATTCGCAGCTTGAAGTTGGGCTTGCCAATCGCTCACTCGCTCTTGACGTTGGGCGGACATCGCTCGTCCCGAGCCAATCCGTTGCGCCATAACTATCGCCGCATTGAGATCGCCACTACTGGCCAAACTTTCGGCTTGTTCGAGGATCGGTCCATCTTCAGCGCGTTGAATATCCGCCGTCCACTGCTGAATTTTTTGTTTAGCTTGGGGATAGAGAGCGCGTCCGGGGCGAATTTGGCTCAATTGAACGATCGCATTTTGGACTCCTTCGACGGTATTGTCCGCAGCGAGGGTGTCGGCTGCTTGCATGTATGGTGTATCTTGAACCGTCTCAATTTGCCTACGCCATTCGGTGACGACTTGGGCGGCTTCTTTACCGCGAGGATTGCTCGTAGGGATGTGTTGCGCTTCGGTAATCGCAGTTTGGAGATCTGGAACACTTCCAGTCGCCGCAACGCTCCGAGCGCGTTGGAGTGCCGCGAGATCTTGAATTTCCAGTTGCCAACTGGTTAAGAATTTCTGAGATCGCTGGTACATGGGGCTATCAGTCTTAATACCTTGAACTAGAGATATCGCTGTCTCTAGTTCGGAAATATTGCCATTTTTTGCATGAGACTGGGCTTGGGAAATACTGATGAGATCCTGAATTTCGGTTTTAATCTCTGGGACTTCAGGGGTTTGGTTGGCGATTTCGAGGGCACCTTTCCAGTCGTTATTCTGAAGTTTAACTTTCGCGAGGTTGAGCATCTGTTTGGCGGCTGTCCCAGTGATATTCTGGGCTTCAGTATGCGCAAAACTTTTCGGATCGATTTTGCTGGCCATCGCCACTACTTTGAGTAGAGTTTTCACCGAGGTGCTTTTAACTAATTGACGCGCTTCATCTAATTGAGCACTGTCAACTTTAGCAATTTGAACTAAGTCGGCTAATTCTTGATATTTAGTCGTCGCCCAATAGCGATTGTTTAAACGAGTTAATTTAACAGCTACTGAGTAGGCATTTACCCACTTTGAGCTATTTAATAGTGCCCTAGTTTCTCGATCAAATGCTACCCCTTTGTTCCAAGTTTCTTGCCATTGCCCCAATCGTCTGGCAACAATCTTATAAGCAGGAACATTGTTCGGCACTGTTTTTGCCGCATTAACTGCTTCATCATAATTGCCATCTTGATAAGTCGATTCCGCTAGTCGCAAAATGGAGAGCGACCAACGCTGAACATTGCTATCGACATAGCTGCGGGTTGGATCGTTGGGTGCGATCTCTTTGACTAGATTCAGTGCTGAAACTAAATCCCGTAGGGTTTGCTTACTGGCGGCTAATTGTCCGCAATAAACCCTGAGGGATGCCGAGGACATCGGCACGAATATTTCGGGGCAATTTGGTACTGCTTTGGGATTTAGTAATAAGCCTACAGCTAGATAAACTAGCCCAGCCGAAATTCCGAGGGTAATAATTGCCCAGAATACCCAACTGCGGATAAACGACAGTCGCAACCATTTGGGCATCTGGTTCACTAATTGCTTAGTGAGTTGGTTTGCCTGTTCAAAATCAAAGCGGGAGTTTGGTTTTGCCAAAACTTGAAGAATCCTACGACTGTTACTTTGTAATCAGAAGATGACAAAATACCCTGAAGCTCTAAAGTACCATAGCACTTTATGAATAGCAAGGCAATAAGTTAAGGGTTAGGGCAGTGATGCCGATCGATCTGGGTGGAGCACAATTACAGATATTTCTGGACGACAATTGAATCTGGCTTGAGGTAAGCCACTGGTGCCTACGCCCGAACTAACATATAGTTGCGTCTCACCGATAGTGTACAGTCCACTAATATATTTCTTTGCCAATAAAGCGGTGACTCTAGGTAACAATGGCAGTACTATCTGTCCGCCGTGGGAATGTCCTGAAAGTTGCAGTCCAAATCGATCTGTAGCAGCAGCGATATCGACGAAATCTGGTTCGTGAGCTAGTAAAATATTAGTCCCAGTTTGAGGTAATTGTGAAATTGTCAGGGGGAGATTTGCCCGCTCGAAATATACATCATCAACGCCAGCAATATTTAACTTATGGCCGTGTCTGTCGATCGAATAGACAGCATTATTCAAGAAGTTAACTTTACCGTTGGAGAAAGCGCGTTCGATCGCAATATTATGATCTTCCTCTCGATCGTGGTTGCCCATAATTGCCACGACTCCATCAGTTGCTTGAAGTTGACTAAAAGTACTGGCTAGCATTGCTTCTGCCTTGCTTGCACTGTCGGTAACATAGTCACCAGTTAGCGCGATCAGATCCGGTTGCTGTCGATTGGCGATATTAGCAACTTTTGCTAACTGTTGACGGTCCATAATACCCGATCGAGCGTGAAGATCCGACAGTTGAACTATTCTATATCCTTCAAAAACTGGGTTCAATCCGGCGATGGTGATATCGATCGTTTTAATCTCAAACCAGCGGGGTTCGACACCACGAGCATAAACACTGGTAGCAAATAAAATCGCGATCGCGACTAGCAAAAATTTAATCGATTTGTGCCGTAATCTTTGCCAGCGCGTCATTATCATGCTTATGCTTGTAAGTATACACCTCTAGTATTCCCACCAACCTAAGTTAATTAACCCTTGCCACCGGCTCAATTTCAATTCGTCTATGTTGGCAAATCGATTGGTAAAATTACCAAGTTAGTACTACAGATCCCCGACTTCTCGAAGAATTCAGGGATCGGAGATCGACTCAAAATCCGTAACTGACGATCGAATTACAACATCACAGAATTAATCCGCTCCCAGAATTGCTGGTAAACTGTGGGATGGAGAATATCAACAAAATTTAAGTTCAATGGAAATCGGTCAACAAGTCAAAGTTTATCGCCTCAGAGACAAGGTATCGAACGGCGTTGTGAGTAAACTAGGTAAAGTAGGTACTGTGAAAGAATTCAAAATGACTGACGGTAGCGGTGTTGGTGCCGTCGTCGAATTTGAAGACAAGACTAGCACCTGGTTTTTTGAAGATGAACTCAAAGTTGTAGAATAATATGCCCCAAATTCTCACCTTCCTTGGTAAAGGCGGTTCCGGTCGTACTACGGTAGCGATCGCCGCCGCCAAACAACAAGCTAACCTCGGTCGGCGAGTATT
>NZ_JANOJV010000168.1:0-18780 GCF_031418915.1 Chamaesiphon sp. VAR_48_metabat_135_sub
GTGGTGTTTTGATACTTGGGTCGATCGAGATTATAGTGACTTATTAGCATGGCATAATCTCGCTTGGTTCGATCCATTGTTCTGGGAAGATCCAGAGATCGCTGCCTGGTTGAAACAGGATCGGGATTTTACGTTAAGCGACAGACAGCGGATTTATTCCAAGCAGCGAGAAATATTACGGCGAATTGTCCCCCAACATCGGAAGATGCAGGAATCGGGACAGTTGGAAGTTACTACTACTCCTTATACTCACCCGATTTTACCCCTATTGGCAGATACCAATGTCGGACGGGTAGCCGTGCCGAATATGGACTTACCTAAGCAACAGTTTAGTTGGGCGGAAGATATTCCGCGCCACTTGACTAAGGCTTGGGACATGTACAAAGATCGCTTTGGTTGTGTACCACGGGGTTTATGGCCGTCAGAACAGGCGGTAAGCCCAGAAATGCTGCCTTATGTGGCGCGTCAGGGTTTCAAGTGGCTGTGTACAGATGAAGCCATTTTGGGGAATACGCTCAAGCAATATTTTCATCGCGATGGTGCGGGAAATGTGCTCGAACCAGAGGTATTATATCGTCCCTATCAGGTAAGTACGCCTGATGGCGATTTGTCGATGGTATTCCGCGATCATCGGTTGTCGGATTTGATCGGATTTACCTATAGTGGGATGCAGCCAGAAGCAGCGGCGGCGGATTTAGTCGGACATCTTCATGCGATCTCCAAGTCTCTGATTGCGAAGGAGGGGCACACAGGTACCGATCTCGAAAAACCTTGGTTAGTTACCATCGCATTAGATGGCGAAAACTGTTGGGAACACTACCACCTCGATGGTAAACCCTTTCTCGAACATCTCTATCAAACCCTCAGCGACGATGAAAGCATCAAGCTGGTGACTGTCTCCGAATTCCTTGATGAGTTTCCGCCTACAGCCAGCTTCCCACCTGCGGATCTCCATACAGGTTCCTGGGTTGATGGTAGCCTGACTACCTGGATTGGCGATCCTGCCAAAAATCGCGCTTGGGATCTGCTCACAGCCGCCAGACAAGTATTGGCAAATCACCCCGAAGCAACCGAAACAGCTAATCCTGCCGCCTGGGAAGCTCTATATGCCGCCGAAGGTTCAGATTGGTTCTGGTGGTTTGGGGAAGGACATTCATCGAACCAAGATGCGATGTTCGACCAGCTTTTTCGCGAACATTTAATCGCGCTGTACAAGGCTTTAAATGAGGCTGTACCTACCGAATTGAGTCAAGCTGTCGAATCTCACCAACGCCGGACTACTTACCGTCCAGAGAGCTTTATTCACCCAGTTATTGATGGGACTGGGGACGAGCAAGATTGGAATTCTGCTGGACGATTGGAAATTGGCGGTGCTAGCGGTACGATGCACCAGGCTAGTCCGATTCAACGGTTATTTTATGGTGTGGATCATATGAATTTATATCTACGGATGGACTTCAAAGCTGGGGTGAAACCTGGATTAGAGATTCCCAACGAGTTGAATCTAGTGTGGTTCTATCCGACAGCAGTCGGACATAATAGTCCGATTCCGTTGGCAGAATTACCGCGTCAGGCACCGACTAATTATCGGTTCCATCATCGGTTGTTGATCGATCTGACGACTAAGTATACTTGGTTGCATGAGGCGATGGATTACGATCGCTGGGAAGCTCGATCGAGCAATGCTCAAGTAGCCTGGGATAAGTGTCTAGAAATCGCTGTACCTTGGGCGGATCTAAATATCGAACCGGATGCTGGGTTGCAAATGGCGTTGATGTTCTCTGATTGCGGACGTTATCGTCAACATTTACCAGAGGAAGGTTGGATTAATTTCCAAGTTCCATAAAATAGGCTGTATTGCCGCTCAAAATAACTAATCAATTGCGATCGAAATAGAGTTTGAATGCTCATTTCGATCGCAGTTTTTATTTGTGTAAATGCAGGAATAGACTTTTAATCCGGATCTACAGTTGAAGTTGATGAATAGTATCAGTATCAACCTTGGTGTAGACTATGTACTTTTCCGATCGAGCAATATTTCGAGCGTTATCAGTGATGGCGATCCTACTAGGCACCAGTGGCTGCGCTCAAGATACCATGATTAGGATCGATCCGACATCATCACTGAAGCTTGTACCTAGCAAAGAAATCAGGTACAAAGCCTGTGGTGAAAGCTCTGATAGTTGTAAAGAAATCCTTGAAAATGTCAACAATAAAAAATCGGCGGTAGCTACCATTGCTCATGCAAGATACCTTGAATATAAAAATAATCAAGCCAGATCTAAAATTAGTCCAAATCAAAGTCCAAAGTGCATCAACATGAATCCAGCAAATACTGGTGTTTTCAATGCCAGTGACTATATGTGCAGATCGAATATTGAACCTACTATCATAGATTTTACGCCTAATCATATCGTCGATCCAGATGAAAGCAGCTTCAATCCTACGGAAGAGGACCATAAAAAAATAATTCAATCAGTAAGTATTGCTAATTTAAATGAGTATACTTTTTCTAAGCCAGATGGATCGATCGTGGTAATTTGTCCGACTAGATACTGTGCAATTGCTAGTGCTGATGGAGGCTGGATTGGCATTGGAGAACGCGGGAAGCCAAATCAAATCACAGAATTAATATCGAAATAGAATCTCGCTAGGTTTTGCGATTGAAAGTTAATCTACATCCAGTAGATCGGCTTTTTCAAATCGAGGATGCGTTACTACTACTGTTGATAAGGTCATCGAAGCGACACTCCTGCAATGGCGAGGACTGAGTATATTGTATCAAGCCTGGAATCAAGCTGGCGAAATATCCATGTGTGTCGGGCAATACAGCTTGCAATGAGCGGCTTGCACTGAGCGTAGCCGAAGTGAGCCGAATTGAGCAACACCCAACATTAACAGCCTCGATCGACCTACAATGATAATTACCCTACCTTTTTCGTGGCGGATCTTCGCTAAAATTGGGTGGGGTATTTGCATGGCAAACCCACATCACTCTTAGCCTTTACCCCTTACCCTTTCCCCTTTCCCCTTCCACAACTAAGCACTACCTCCCAGTACTAAGCACTCAATTATGACTATTTTCACGCTGCAATCTGTTAAAAAAGACTTTGGAATCAAAGAGATTCTCAAAGATGGATCGTTTAGCTTAGATGCGGCGGACAAAGTGGGATTGATCGGGATGAATGGATCTGGTAAATCGACGTTATTAAAGATGATAGCTGGTTTAGAACCGATCGATGGCGGACAGATTTTACTCAATCCTGGGGTACGGACGATTTATCTGCCGCAACAGCCAGATATGGACCCCAATCATACGGTATTAGAGCAGGTATTTGCAGATAGTGGCGAGCAAATGCAATTGGTGCGGGAGTATGAAGAAGTATCGGAAAAATTAGCTCATCCCGAAAATCATGAATCGACGGAATTGTTGAATAAATTATCTGATGTAATGCAGCGGATGGATGCGCTGAATGCGTGGGAAGTGGAGACTAAAGCGAAGATTATTCTCACTAAATTGGGGATTGTTGATTTCGAGGCAAAAGTCGGCGATTTGTCGGGTGGATATCGCAAACGAATTGCCTTAGCAGCGGCGTTATTATCTGAGCCAGACGCATTATTAATGGATGAGCCGACGAACCATTTAGATGCAATGTCGGTGGAATGGTTGCAAGAATATTTGAGTCGCTATCGGGGGGCGATTTTATTGATTACGCACGATCGATACTTCTTGGATAAAGTTACCAATCGGATTATTGAGATCGATCGAGGTGATATTTTTACTTATAGTGGTAACTATACTTATTATCTAGAAAAGAAGGCTTTAGCCGAAGAATCAATGGTTGGCACCCAGCGCAAACATGCCGGATTACTAAGACGAGAATTAGCCTGGTTGCAACGGGGAGCTAAAGCTCGCAGTACCAAGCAAAAAGCGCGGATCGGACGTGCGGAAGATCTCAAAGAAAAAGAATTTAAACAAATAACTGGAAAGGTTGATATTACCACCCCTGGGCGGAGAATTGGGAAAAAGGTAATCGAAGTGATGGGCGTATCTAAAGCTTATGACGATCGAACCTTAATTTCTGATTTTACCTACGAATTTTCACCCGAAGATCGGATTGGAATTATCGGCGAGAATGGTACGGGTAAATCAACCCTGATGGATATCTGTACGGGACGATTGCAGCCCGATAGCGGCACGGTAGATATCGGTAGCACCATTCACATCGGTTACTTCGATCAACACTCTGAAGACTTACTAGAAGCAGGTACAGAACAACTGCGCGCGATCGACTATATTAAAGAAGTCGGTGAATATGTCAAAGTTGCCGATGGTAGTCAAATTAGTGCGTCGCAAATGTTGGAGCGGTTTCTATTTACACCCAACCAACAATACACGCCGATTAATAAACTATCAGGTGGTGAAAAACGACGGTTATTTTTGTTGCGCGTACTGATGAGTACGCCGAATGTGTTAATTCTCGATGAACCGACAAACGATCTCGATGTGCAAACCCTCGGTGTATTAGAAGAATATCTGTCCGAATTTAATGGTTGCGTAATCGTAGTTTCCCACGATCGGTACTTCCTCGATCGAACTGTAGAGAAAATATTTGCCCTCGAACCCGAAGGTAAAATTCGTGAATATCCAGGTAATTATTCTGTCTATCTCGACTATAAACAAGCCGAAGCTACTGCTGATAAACTAGCTATAAAAAATCAAACTACTAAATCAGTTGCCAAAGCTGCACCAGTGGCGTTATTAGAAGCACCGAAAGAGGAAGCAAAGAAACGCCGTTTATCGACATGGGAGCAACGGGAATTTACCAAGCTGGAAACTCAAATAGCTAAATTGGAGGCTGATAAAGTTAAGCTGGCACATCAATTATCAAACTCGCCAAAGGCAGATTATAGTCAGCTTCAGGATTTGAATAGCCAATTAGAAACAATTAATAAAACGCTCGACACTACCACGGAACGGTGGTTAGAGCTGGCTGAATTTGCGTAGATTTTAGCGATTGGTTTTCAGCCGCCCGCGAATGAATTCGGGGCTAGTAGTGCAAAGATAGACACACTCGAAAACCAAAGTAGGGAAAGCGACAATCTGGAGTATGGTAGGTACGAAAGGCACTGCGACAATAGCTCAATTTACTGTACCAGGAGCCGCCCCGCAGGATATAGGTATTGTTGCTGTCATTGTGCCAGACGCTGCCATCTGTCGGAGCACCGAGATAATTACCGTGATATTTATCCGCGCACCATTCCAGGATATTCCCGTGCATGTCATACAACCCATAACTATTCGCAGGGAAAATTCCCACCACGGTTGTCTCTTCACCGCGATAATTAACAACTTCTGGATCGATTGTCTCACCAAAGCAAAACGGTGTAGTCGTACCCGCCCGACAAGCATATTCCCATTCGGCTTCTGAAGGCAGTCGATAATGCCGCTGGGTGCGTTGTGACAATTTTTGGCAAAACGCCACCGCATCGTGCCAGGAAACCGTATCTACAGGTCGATCTCCACCCTGGAAATAGGATGGATTATCGCCCATAATTGCCTGATACTGAGCTTGGGTAACTGGATACTTGCCCATGTAAAATGAGGGTACTTTAACTTGGTGTTGAGGGCGTTGATAATCGCTACTCCCTTCTTCCAGATTGGGTGCGCCCATGAGGAAAGTACCCCCAGGAATGTTCACCATTTGTAGTCCTATGCTACCGCCCAAGTTTTGGAAGAAGCGATTGGCTCGCCCTGGCGACTTTTTGACTATTACCTTCGTACCGCCCCAGAAAGCTTTACCGTGAGATACTTTCGCCGTCTCAAACCCGAAAGTTTGGAGCAGGGGCGCACCTTCGTTTAGTAAGTGAGTTGGTATTGTAGAATGTTCGATCGAGCCTGGAGCATCGATGTTTATCGCTAGTCGATCTCGTACTCCCCTCACACTTTCCACACTTCCCACACTCCCCCCTCCCCCTAATGCCGCTAATACCGCCGTCGCCGACTGATACCTTTGCGGTAGCGCATTAGCAATCATCTTGTCTAATACCTTGCCTAACCCTTCATCCACGGGATTATCGACTAAATAATCTCGCCATACCCAAGTATCTGCACTGAGATCGAATAAGTCAAAGGGTGAAACTTGAGTTAGCAAGTAAATACATGTCACCCCCAGACTATAAATATCGCTGGCAAATGCGGGCTTCCCTCTAGCTTGTTCGGGAGCTACATATTCGGGGCTACCAATCACCGTACCAGTTTTAGCCAACATCGTTCGAGTCGCCTGTTTCGCCGCACCAAAATCGACTAAGATGAAACCCCCATCGCTGCGTTGTCGAATGATATTAGCTGGCTTAATATCCCGATGGATGACTGGTGGTGATTGATGGTGAAGGAAGTCTAAAACTGGTAACAGTGACTTTAGTAATTCGCGGATCTTGGTTTGGTTAAATGTACCCGCTGTAGCTAGTTCCTGCTGTAAATCTTGCCCGTCGATAAACTGTTGAACTAGATAGGGTTGTCCTTCGATATCAAAGTAAGCAAAAAGTTCGGGAATTTGCATGTGCTTGCCCAATGATTCCAGATGCTTTGCTTCATCGTAGAATAAATCCAGAGCCGTCTGTCTAATTTTAGGATTATTATTGCTAAAGGCAAACTGTTTGATGACACACAGGGGCTTACGAGACTGGTATTCATCGACCGCTTTGAAGGTTTTGCCAAAACCGCCTTGCCCCAATAGCTGCTGGGCGCGATAGCGGTCTTTGAGGAACATTTGGGCACCGCAAGACAAGCAAAAATTATTGTCCGAGCTATTTTCGGCGGGGGCAGGGCAATTGGGGTTGATGCAGTAGCTCATGGAAAGAGAAACTAAGGCGGAAATAGTTTCAGGAAATACGCGGTTAATAGTATTATTCCCATTGAGAGTAAATAAATATACTCGCTGTAGGTAATCGCATCAAGAATGTAGGAATTCCATAATGTCCCCTTCTTGGACTAGATATTCCTTCCCTTCACTGCGAAGTACTCCTTTATCCTTGGCAGCTTGCATCGAGCCAGTGGCTACCATATCAGCATAGGAAATCGTTTTCGCCCGAATAAAACCTTTCTCGAAGTCGGAGTGAATCACCCCTGCTGCTTGGGGTGCAAACATCCCTGCTTTAATCGTCCAGGCGCGGGTTTCCTTCGGCCCTGTGGTAAAGTAAGTGCGCAGTCCGAGTAAGTGATAGGTAGCCCGAATCAGGGACTTTAGACCACCTTCTGTTACGCCTAGGGATTCGAGGAATTCGGCTTTCTCTGCGGCTGGTAGTTCCAGCAGTTCGGCTTCGACTTGGGCGGAAACGATCGTTACTTGAGCATCTTCGGCTGCGGCGACTAATTTTACCTGTTCGACAAAGTGATTTCCAGTGGCGAGATCGTCTTCGGAGACATTCGCGGCATAAATCATCGGTTTGCGAGTGAGCAATCCTAATCCTTTAATGCTTTCGCTTTCTTCGTCAGTCAGTTCGACTTTGCGGGCTGGTTTCCCTGCATTGAGATCGACGAGGAGTTTTTCTAAGGCGACGACTTCGATTTGGGCTTCCTTACTGGTTCTGGCTGTTTTTCTGGCTCGATCGATCCGTTTCTCGATTTGGTCGATATCTGCGAGAATTAATTCGAGATTAATGACTTCAATATCTTCCTTGGGATTGACCTCCCCCGATACATGGATGATATCATCGTCCTCAAAACAGCGGACGACTTGCACCAGGGTATCTACTTCCCGAATGTGGGAGAGGAACTTACTCCCCAAACCTTCGCCCTTACTGGCTCCTTTGACTAAACCCGCAATATCGACAAACTCTACCCGCGTGGGGACAACACTTTCGGAATTCACCATATTGGCGAGGACTTGCAGCCGCTCGTCGGGTACTGAAACGCTACCCACATTCGGCTCGATCGTGCAAAACGGATAGTTAGCAGCTTCAGCTTTGGCATTGGCAACTAGGGCATTAAATAATGTTGATTTGCCCACATTTGGCAGTCCCACGATTCCAGCTTTCAGCATGTTTTAGTCTAAATTTGATCACAACTTCCGCAATCTGATTATAAACGATTCTCGTTACAGAATCGGCTTTCATCTGCCCGCCCTTCTCTTGTAAAATGTCGTCAGACGATGAGCGCAATCCTTAATTTTTCCAGAGCAGACAACCATGACCCAGACGACTATGGAACTTGATTTTCCCACCCTCGATGCGGAACTCAGCCAGCAAAGTCCCCAAGAAATTATCAAACGAGCATTGAGTCTATTCGATAATATTTCCATTTCCTTCAGTGGGGCTGAGGATGTGGTCTTGATTGACATGGCGTACAAGATTAACCCCAATGTCCGAGTCTTTAGTCTCGATACTGGTCGGCTTCATCCCGAAACCTATCAGTTTATCGATCGAGTCCGCAAACACTATGGTATCGCGATCGATGTCATCTATCCAGAGGCGGCTCCAGTCGAAGCTCTCGTCAAAGCCAAAGGTTTATTCAGTTTCTATGAGGATGGACATCAAGAATGCTGTGGTGTGCGCAAGGTAGCCCCCCTCCGCCGTAAATTAGCCACCCTCGATGCCTGGATTACCGGACAACGCAAGGATCAAAGTCCCTCTACTCGCGCCAGTGTACCCGCGATTCAAGCCGATGGTGGTTTCTCCACACCCGACCATCCTTTAGTTAAGTTTAACCCCTTAGCGAATTGGTCGTCTGCCGATGTCTGGACATATATTCGCGCTCTAGAAGTACCCTACAATTCCCTCCACGAACGCGGCTTTATCAGCATCGGTTGCGAACCCTGTACCAAACCCACTCTCCCCCAACAACACGAGCGAGAAGGACGCTGGTGGTGGGAAGAAGCCACTCAAAAAGAATGTGGTTTGCACGCAAAGTAGGGTTTAGGGTTTAGGGTTTAGGGTGGGCACTGCCCACCATCTATGTTTTAGCCATTATCGACCTCATAAATTTAAACAAGAGTTGAATCTGGATGACATCTATACAACAACAAATCCAACAATGCGACTAGCAGATCGAACAGTGTTTATCGGAGTTTGACAGCCAAAACGATGAGTGAGTGTGGACTAAGACAATCGCCCCGCGATTTATCTGCGGGTGGTTAGTGACTAAGTAACGTCAGTTCGGGTTAAGGATTGCCGATCGATCGCTTTGTGCTCCGCTCTTTACCCGCCTGGGGATTAATCCCCAGGCTAATAGCTCAAGTCTGTTAAAACAGACTAACAAGAATCTATCAGTCTGTTTTAACAGACTTGAACTATTAGCACCGCACTTTAGTAGCGGGTGGTAATGGAACGAAGCCAGAAGTCATTGCGTGGAGATCCTTAACCCGAACTGACGTTGAGTACCAAGCGTAAACCATTGTGCTTAGTCACAATCGCCAGCCCGATTACTTCGGCGACAACCGCTCAAGTGGACTAGGACGATCGAATAATGTCTGGTTCTAGGAAACGCTCGATCGATCCTCGGGCATGATGTTCTTTTTGATTTATCACATGGGCAATTGCTCGATTCTCTTTCAGAGAGGCTTTGCCAACGAGTTGTTGTCCACCTAGAGAAAATACACCATATTCTCGTTGCCAAGCAAAGGTTGATTCTCGATCTCCTGGTTGTATGCCATCACGTTTGATGCGATTGGCAAAATGAGAGCTACTGCCTTTAATTCGTCTTACCACTTCTGAAACTGCTATGCTCGGTGGAATAGAAATAACCACCGTAACTAAAGTAACGATCGATCGCCATTCAGTTACACAGCAATAGTTTTGGTTCTGGTAAAGACTCCCCGCTGGCTTCATAAGCAAGCATTAAAGATTCTAGAGCTTTGACACCATTATTCACCGCCGTCTTATAAGTAAGGCGAACCTTCATCCCAGTAGATCGATGCGCTAATTGCGTAGAGGTGCCTTTTACAGATATCCTGGGACTGCGATCACGACAAAACTAATAAACTTCTGTGACATCTAACCTACCTTTAACGCCCGATCGATTGACAGATATTCGTCTCATTGCGACGGATATCGATGGTACTCTCACTCGTGGGGGTAAATTTACGCCTGCGCTATTAGAATCGATCGATCTACTCCATGCCAAGGGGATAAAATTACTATTAGTTACTGGTAGATCTGCGGGTTGGGTGAGTGCGGTGAATAATTATCTACCTGTGGCGGGTTCGATCGCCGAAAATGGGGGATTATACTTTAGTCAAAATAGTAGTAGTTTCGATTTTATTACGCGGATTGAAAGCATCGAAGCACATCGATCGGAGTTAGCAAATCGGTTTTGGGAATTGCAAGAACGCTATCCTCAAATTGAAGAATCTAGTGATAATCAATTTCGGATTACTGACTGGACATTTGATGTGGCTGGTTTAAGCGATTTAGAATTAGCTGCAATCGATCGACAATGCCAAGCATGGGGTTATAGTTTTACTTTTAGTACCGTTCAATGCCATATTAAACCGCAACAGCAAGACAAAGGAGCGGCAATTTTACATGTACTCAAACAATATTTCCCCGAGATTAACCCGACACAGATAATTACCGTTGGCGATAGTCCTAACGATGCTACTATGTTCGATCGATCCTTATTTCCTCACTCAGTTGGTGTTGCCAATATTCAACACTACACCAGCCAGTTATTACATCAACCCCAATATCTTACAAAACTGCCCGAAGTAGCCGGATTTTGCGAATTGGTAGGACATATCCCCGACTTCTTGTCTCGCTAAACCCTCGGGGAACCCGAGGAGCGCGAGCCGCTTCTTGGAGAAGTCGGGGATATAGCAGCAACTACTATCAACTAATTTCAGGAACTTTTAAATTACTATGTCCGTCAATTACGACAGTACGATCGACCAAGCTTAAATATGATTTTCTTCTCCACAAAAAATGCGTTCCTTTCAACTGCTTTGATTTCTGTAGCGATTGTCACAATTGCACCTGTATCTGCAGAAAACAACCCCAAAATTCAGCCGACGATCCAAACAAACTACGATCGAATCAATGCCGCCTTTGTGCGTAAAGATATCAAAGGGGCAACAGCACTATTTACCCCAGACTATGTGAGTATCAGCCCTGAAGGGAAGAAACAAACATTGGCAGAATTTCGCGAACATTACGATAATCTCTTCAATCGGTTCAATATTAAATTAACATCTAATCAAACAACTATTAAAAATATTGATGTTAATGATACTGGGATAGATGTCGCGATCGAACAAAAGACTGAAGGCACTGTAGCTGGCTTTAACAAAATTATCATCAATCAAACATCCCGCAATTTGTGGCTAAAAACTCCCCAAGGATGGCGATTGAAAGAGAGTAAAATTTTGACCAGTCAAACTACTTTTAATGGACAAACTTTTAAAGGGTAAGTATTTCAGTTCGATCTCTTTAGAGGATGTTTAAAAGGTCAACTTTGTTACCTACAAACCATAGAGCATTTCCCCCAACACCATAGACGGTAGCTTATAAAGGGGTCGCTAAATCGTCGGGGAACAAAGGCGTGCGAGCATCCGCTTGATAAGGGGAGGACTGGGGTGAGGTAACACAGACTATGCAGCAACTCAAATAACTTTGCAAATAATCATATCCGATCGAGCGAATTGGCTTGCCATTATTGGATAATTCGATCGGGTAGTCTCAAAACAGGCTAATCGATTATGTATACCATGTTTGGTAGAGCCGATTGGTTTTTGATTTGCGGGCTGGGTAGTTTAGGTCAGCATTGTGTGGTGGCACTCAAAGAGTTTGAGGTGGGTTTAGTTGCGATCGAGCAAATCCAGCCGCAAAATTGGGAAATTGCCAACATTCCCGATTTATTAGATACCTTAATTTGGGGAGATTGTCGCCACAAAAGCGTGCTGGAACAAGCCAAAATCGGCCAGTGTCGCGCCGCACTGCTCCTCACCACTAACGAGCAGGTAAATATCGAAACGGCATTAGCAATCCGCCAACTCAATCCCCACATTCGACTGGTACTCCGTTCGAGCAAAACCAATCTCAATCGCCTTCTCAGTCAACAACTGGGCAATTTTGTCGCCTACGATCCCACCGCTTTACCTGCGAAGGCTTTCGCGCTGGCTGCTTTAGGGACTACCCTTCTAGGTTTTTTTACGCTAGAGCAACAAAGAATCCAAATCGTCCAGAGCCAGGTGGAGCCTGGTTCCCCTTGGCTGAATCTGCGCCATCTCGATCGATTTAATACCTCCAGCCGCCGCCTACTAGCTCATGCAGGGGCATCTCAGCGACTACCTGCTACCTTTCATCAGTGGGCACAATCCACGCCCATTCGAGCGGGAGATTGGCTCGTTTATGTCGAGGTAGTCGATCCCCATACCAGTCTCGATCGACAGACTAGCAACCACTCGGAACGAGCATCTCCCCGCCGGAACAGTCACAACCGATCGTCGCCCCAGACAGTCCTAGCAGACTCTTGGCAAGGCTGGCGATCGCAATTATTCCAGTTTTGGCAACTCGGATTAAAATCGCAAGTGCAGCGGCTGGCTGTCCTCTATGGCATTACAGTCCTCGGTTTGTTAGCGATCGGTACCTTCTTATTTCAACAACATTATCCTGGGATTAGCTCCTGGGCGGCTTTTTTTGACACGGCGATTTTGCTGCTGGGGGGTTATGGCGATTTATTTGGTAATTTTCAACAGGTGGAGCCGATTCCGTGGTGGTTGAGGTTATTTGCCTTGGGGCTGACGATCGTTGGTACTGCGTTTGTGGGGGTGTTGTACGCTATCCTCACCGAAGCTCTATTATCGTCCAAATTTCAATTTATTCAACATCGTCCCCCAGTGCCCCAACAGGAACATATTGTAACTATCGGGTTGGGGCGAATCGGACAACAAGTCGCAGATTTACTTCACGATTTGCGTCAACCGCTCGTGGGGATGACGCTTGGCGTGGATGTGGATGCGGCAATTTTACCCTATCTGCCGATCGTTACCAGTAATTTGACTCCAGCTTTAGTTCAGGCTAATTGCGCCACCGCCAAGAGCGTGGTGGTTGTCACTGCCGATCAAATTCTCAACCTCGAAATTGCGCTGATGATTCAGCTCGTCAATCCCGATTGTCGGTTGGTACTGCGGACAGCAGGACAACACTTGAGCGAGCTGCTCCCCCAGATTTTACCCCAAGCGCAGATTCTCGATATCCAGACAGTCGCCGCCGAAGCATTTGCTGGTGCTGCTTTTGGCGAAAATATTATCGATCTATTTCGATTTAATAACCAAACAATTTTGGTGACAGAATACCAAATTGAATCGATCGATACCCTGAATGGGTTACTGCTGGCTGATGTGGCGTATGGCTACGAGGCGATGCCAATTCTCCATCAACAACCAGAACATCCAGCGACATTGCTACCTACAGACGATCTCCGGCTGCATGTAGGCGATCGATTAATTGTACTAGCAACGATCGACGCTTTGCGACGGATCGAACAGGGACGGATCAGTATCAAACCCAAAAGTTGGCGGTTGCGGGTAGAGGGAGTTTTGACTCCATCTGCTACTGTAGAAGGTATCCAGGCGATCGCCAGAGGTACGGGTTGTCCGGTGGAGACGGTGCAAAAATTGATGCTCGCCCTCCCCGCTACGCTACCAACCTTGCTCTACAAACATCAAGGACAAAGGTTGGTGAAGGAGTTAATCCAGATCCAAGTCCAAGCAGCTCTCGTTCCGCTGAATCAAGCAAAATAGGCAGCGGATGATTCACAATTGGGTGTTTAAACACACCCTATAGTTGAACAGTGCCGTAACTGGAAGGTTTGAAATTATTTCAATTCAAAGGAATTAATCATCGTCAACGCAGTTTCTAGAAATTGATAGTATCGATCGGGTTCGGCTTTGTAGCTGACAATATAAGCTTTGCCACGATCGATCGTCCAAACTTCAAGATTTTTAATCGGTAGTAAATTTTCATCTTTACCAGTATATACAACTAAAATAGCTGGTTTTTTGGCTAATTTTGTCGAACTAGATTCGATCGTCTTAGCCCCTCGATCGTATTTCTTAATTTCCGCGATCGCCGATTTAGTATAATTTGATAAGGTCATCTGAGGATTCATCAAGTTTTCTACCCGAATTGAGACATTTTCACGATACTTGTCTGCTAAATTTTGTTTAGCACTAATAAAGGTGGCATTTTCTCCAGTGACAACATTATGCAGATTCTCCATCTGCCAATTGGCCGCATATTTAATTTTGATTTTAGCGATTTTGTCTGTATAAATCTTCCAACTCACTTCACTACTAACCGTTGTTGCAGGTAAAGTTTTAGTGACGGTTACTTTTGGTGGTGATAGTTGGGGTTTGTTGGTTGAAGCTGAGAGTAGTTTTGCAATCCCAAATCCTAGCAATAAAGTACAAGCCGCAGTTCCAAAGATGAGATGAGGTTTGAGTTGATGCGATTTATTTGTAGGGATCTGAGTCAGCGCGAAAGATTGGAGATTTTCTAATATTTCTAATGCCGATTGATAACGATTGCGGTAGTCGGGGCGCACCATCCGATCGATAATTTTTATCAATTTATCGTTAATATTGACATCATCGCGCCATTTAAACTCATAACTATCGGGATCTCTATCGAGCGGAAATTTACCAGTCAGAGCTTGAATAGCAATTGCACCAACCGCATAAATATCGCTATTAAATTGCGACATGCTCTGTTCTTGTTCGTAGGGAATATAGCTTGGATTGTTGAGGTTATGATGCCGATCGTCAGTAGTGTTGTACCAAGTACTTTCTAAATCTTTGACAGAACTAAACCCAATTAAATTAAATCTGCCATCATCACTGCGACGAATAATATTATGAGGATTAACATCTTGGTGAATATATTTCAAGCTATGTACAAATGATAAAATGCCAACTAAATCCATCAAAAAATCAAATACCTGTGTCTGGCTCCACGTTGAATTCGCACGCAGTTCTCGACTGAGGAATTCACCATCAATATATTCACGGACTAAATATCTACGGCTATTTTCTTCAAAGTTAGCAACTAACGAGGGTATTTGGGGATGCTGTCCGACTCGATGAGAGATCGTTCCTTGGATTTCAAATATTTTTTCAGCTAGTTGAGGTAGGACTGGCTGATGCTTGCCATCCTGAATTTCTTTGACTACATATAATGGGGAATCGATTAGATCCAGATCTATTGCTAAATAAGTAATCCCAGACTTGCCGATCCCTAGCACCTTAACTATTTTGTAATGAGAACGAAGTATGGTACCTAACATATAGCCTGGTGGGAAGATAATACTTGAGAATACATTCTGGGAAGATAGTATTTCAATTCAACTAATCCAATATCTAAGCATGTATTGACGATAATTGTGGCGATCGAGATCGTCAATTGGCTAATACATATAGCTGATTTTCGATCTCTAAATTCAGTATATTTACGGTACAAAGTTAATGAGAATATATTCTAACTATGACTATAATAGTTGATAAATTAACTCCTATTTAGTCACCACGAGCAATTCTGATTCTCGATTGGGCTGAGGGGGAATGATTTTATCCATTTATCTTGTTGAGAATGCTTCCTCTCATCCGTAAATTTTCTGGTGTTTTTCTACTAGCTGCGATCTTCGCAATTACCCCCCAATGGCTGGAGCCTAGCCAAGCTCAACCCAGTCGAAAGTTTAGATGTGAAGTAGTGAATGGGGAACCTATCACTGTTGTCAAAACAGTTAGGGGTAATATGCCCACGATTCGGTGGGTCAATTCCTTTACCGGACGGTACAATAATATCAACGAACGTTGTAACGAAGTGTCTGCCAGACTCGACAGGTTTAATCGTAACGGTAAATTAAAATTTATTCGTACTGGTAATGTCAACAGTTATCCAGTGTTGTGTGTTGATTCGGGCGTAAGTGGAAATACTTGTCCTAAGACTAGTGTCTTGGTAACACTTCCTAAAGGTACTGATTCTAGTCAAATGCTCCAACAACTACTCGATCTGCGCGCGCGCGCTTCGGGACGAATTATTCAATTAAGTGGCGAACAATTAGTGCGCTATCGCAATGGCGATGCTTATGTTAATATCGATCGACTATTAGGAGAATAGTTGCGTCAAACTAATTTTACAATTCAGGTAGTGAATATCATCACGATCGCGGCTGCGAGTGTATTCACCAGCTATCTTTTGCGGCGGATATTAGTACCTAATGTCAGCAATATTGCCAAAACAATTACAGTCAGGATCGATGGTGCTAATACAGGTTCTGGGGTAATCATCGAGCATGAAGCAGATCGATATACCGTTGTGAGTAACTGGCATGTAGTCAGTTATGGCGGTAGATCTATCCCGACGACATCATTGAAAGTCCAGACTGTCGATCGACGCAAACATTCACTCTCTCCCAAAAAGATCGTCAGAGTTGGTAAACTAGATTTAGCGATTTTAGAATTTCAGAGTGGGTACCGTTATTCCACAGCCTCGATCGGTAATTCCGACAGTTTGACTGAAGGACAACCCCTGTATGTAGCTGGTTGGGCAGATCCTAGTCCCCAACTATCGAGCCGAACATACCAGTTTTTGGTCGGTAATCTATCGGGACGAATCCACTATCCCCGCGATGGTTATGCTCTAGTATATACAGTTAATGCCTTACCAGGAATGAGTGGCGGCCCAGTCCTCGACAGTCGGGGTAATTTAGTTGGCATCAATGGACGCGCAACGGTTGATTTACGGACTGGAACTGTGAATTCCGTACTCGGGATCGATATCAATCGTTATCGCCGCGCTAGGGGCAATTTAGTCGATCGGAAGTCACAAACATATAATTGAATTAGTGGATAGTTTATATACGACTTACGACTTATTGTGATGAATTCAGATAATCCAACCAAACAAATTTCCTTGAATTTAGTCGCGATCTGTGTATTTGGGATGACTATCTCTAGTTTAGTCACACCGCTACTGAATATTTCTTCCACAGTCCCGATCTTAGCTATTTTCGCGATCGTGGTGGGGACGACTATTGATGGTTTATTACTCGATAGTATCGCAGCTACTCTGATTTTAGACGCGATCGCTGGCACAAAACCAGCATATCGCCAACGAATTATTCATCATGAAGCGGGACACTTTTTAGTTGCTTATTTACTAGGCATTCCAATTACTGGTTATACACTCACCGCATGGGAATCTGTCAAACAAGGAAATTCAGCACAGGGTGGGGTAATGTTTGCCCCACCACCAACCAATATTTCTAGTCAATTATTACAACAATACTGTACCATTTGGATGGCTGGAATTGCTGCTGAAAAATTGATGTACGACAAATCTCAAGGTGGTAGTGAAGATCGCCAAAAATTGCAAGGGGTATTATTTCTTGCAGGCAAACAGCAACAGGAAATAGTCTACCAAGAAAATTTAGCCGCACTCCAAGCCAAAACTCTAATTGAAGCTCACTGGGAAGCCTATCAAGCATTAATAATCGCCATGAGTAATCGCACTGTGGTGGCTGATTGTTGTCATCAAATCGATACTCATAAAAAATGATAATTCTAGCATAATAACAACAAGGCAGAAAATAATTTGGAGGTTTTATGACTATCTCTTATGCCACAGATTCAGAAAAGTTTTTACTTAGTGTCAGAAGTACAGATCTCCATGTTAGCCCAGAACAGTTCGATCGATTGTGTTTTGACAATCCAGAGCTACGCCTGGAATTAACCGCCAATGGAGAACTTATTATCATGGCACCTACATTTGGTGAAAGTGGCGAGAAAAATCTGAACTTGGGGAGTCAAGTTTATGCTTGGAACTATAGAACAGAACTAGGAAAAACTTTTGATTCTTCAACTGGATATGATTTCATATCGATCGGTGGTGGGAAAATGTCCCCCGATGTATCTTGGATCGAAAAATCTAGAATTGATGGCATTTCACTCAAACAATTTATCCCTGTAGTTCCCGATTTTGTGATAGAACTCCGCTCTACCACTGACAGATTGAGTGCGCTACAAACGAAGATGCTCGAATACCAACGGTTGGGAGTAAAGCTCGGACTATTAATTAATCCCCAAGATCTACAGGTTGAAGTTTATCTGTTAGATAAAGAAACAGAAGTCTTGCAAAATCCCACATCTTTTAGTTGCGAGATGGTGCTCCCTGGATTCAATCTAGATTTAACAAGAATTATGATATAGCAGTTAATGCGTTTCGCTAAGAGCTTTTCTCCCAATATCAATACAAAGCCAGGGGACTCGATCGTAAATCACTTGAGTGATAAAATAAGTACCGTCAGAAACATTAGGTCTTCTATAATTAGACATTCCGATCGAAAAATATGGACATATTTCAATATGTTCGATCGTTGCCGCGTTACGCTACGGCCAATACACTCTATTATGATTTCTAGATGTTTTGTGCGCTCGCGCTACCGCTAACACACCCTACTTGTCGATCTTATGTAGGGTGTGTTAGCTGCAAGCGTAACGCACCGCAATAAGACACAACAGTTATTTATAACCTGCGGCTTGCAGCGAGAAAAGATGAGCATATCTTCCATCTGCTGCTATTAATTGCTCGTGGATACCTTGTTCGATAATTTCACCATTTGCCATGACGATGATTTTGTCGGCCATTCTGACTGTCGAAAACCGATGGGAAATTAAGACTACCATTTTATCTTGGGTGAGCGATCGAAAGTGATTGAAGATATTCATTTCGGCTTCGGCATCCATTGCCGCCGTTGGTTCATCTAGAATCAGGACATCAGCATTC